>JBBKWW010000105.1:0-8701 GCA_037969155.1 Moraxellaceae bacterium | reverse complement strand
TACCAAATCGATCTTGGCTTGGTCGGTGAAGTGGTCGGGGTGAAAACTGACGTACTGGATTTGTTCTTTAAGAGTGACTTTATTCCTGTCATCGCACCGCTTGGGGTCGATGAGGACGGCAACACCTATAACATCAATGCCGATCTGGTCGCGGGGAAAATCGCCGAAGCCTTAAAAGCTGAAAAGCTGATATTACTGACCAACATCGCAGGGGTGATGGATGCGGATAAAAAAATCCTGACCGGACTGACCACGCAAGAAGTCGATCATCTGATCGAAACAGGCGTGATCTATGGTGGGATGATTCCGAAGGTGTCTTGTGCGCTCGACGCAGTCAAAGGCGGCGTGCATACCGCGCATATCATCGACGGGCGTGTGCCGCATTCGACACTATTGGAGATTTTTACCGATGAAGGCATGGGGACGCTGATCAGTAATCGCGTTAAAAAGTAGCCTTTCGGTCATAAGCTCCGTGCAGGCGGTTTTTGTGCAGCTTTTTAGAGAGTTTGACTTTGCAGGTTCGCGGCTAAGGTCTTGGACAAAGCATGTGTAGGGTGCGCCATGCGCATCCTATTCGACTCGATAAAAAATCAAACGATAAGTATTTTAAATAAGGAACGGCAATGAAGTTAATTTTTAAGCGTTTTAATTTACCAATCAATCAAATGCGAGCCCATATCAACATGGATCAGCAATACACTGAATGGAACAACTGGGATTTCGTTTTTAGAACAATTTATGAGCCAATAATCACCCATAGTAAAAATGTACTTCTAACAGGTTTTTTTAAGTTGCCGAACGATGGTTGGAAAGAATATAGACTAGGTTGTAATGGTCGTATTTATGCTGCAACTGGTGAAGCTAGTGAGCCAAATATTTGGTTTAATAAAAGCACGATGTCTGATCAAACATATAAAGAGTTGATGCCATTTATAGAAAGTTTTTTTTCTCCTTCGCAAGGCGAGTTAATATTAACTACTGATAAAATTGATTTTATTTATGACCCACTTTTTTGCAAGTTAGTATCAGGCTCTTCTAGAGATAAATTTTTTACAAATTTGCGCTGCCAACTACCTATTAGCGACTTAGCCATTTTAGAAAAAACATTAACGTCTGTAAGTTATGCTTATAGTGGCTTTAGCACACGTGATCGGAAGTGGGTAACGTCTGATAAATCACTAACCAAAATTGCAAGAAACGGCATGAAAGAAGACTTGATTACAATCGAATTATTCTTCGCCGATCACTACATTTTGATTTTACACTCAGACAAAATTGATTGTGAAATTAACAGAATAGGTGATTTCATCGATTCAGCATCCGACGAATATAAAAATAGGTTGGGCGATCTGTTTCTAGGAAAAGAATAGCCTGCGTAGCTACAATTAGCCCAGCGTAATCGTACGGACAGAGCTTGGTTTCAGATTTGACAATGCCTACCCGTTTCGCCAGATAGATCAAGTTGCTCAGTTGCCTTGATCTTTGGATGCTCAATCCTCACGCCGCTGCACTTGCAGCAACCACTGACTAAAGCCATCGGTTGCGGCAGGTTTTTTTAATTTTAATAACAACACTCGATAATCCAACGCAATCGGCACACGATCGCGTAACCACTGCCGCAGCCGCTGTGGCTCAGGCCGATACGCCGCATCCGCCACCTGATCGCCACCCATCTGCCGCAACGACTGCAATAGCGCGTATAGATTTTCAAATGGTTGACTTAGCGTCAATACCTCAGCAGACACGAGCGACTCCCCCGCCGCATCAATCCACGCCTGCTCAGTCGCAAACGCAAATACAGGAAACCCCGCAAAGCGCTGCTGTACCGCTGCCAACGACCCCGCCACTGGAATCGCCAAATGCAGCTCACCCTCTGGCCGCACCACCCGCAATAACTCGGGCAAAATCGACACGCCCAACCAATGCAAGGCAAAATTACTGACCAGTCCATCAAGCATCTCGTCAGGCATCGGTAGCTCACGCAGGTCAGTACAAATAATCTGAATATGCTCTTCTGAACGCAGCGGCTGCAACATCGCCAACGCCCGATCCACCGCCCACACCCGCGCCTGTTGCGCAGCCAACCGCTTGGCCAAACGTCCCGTGCCGCAGCCCGCATCCAGCCACACACTGTCTGGCTGCACCGTGCCAATCTGCTGCAACAACAACTCCGCTGACTGCTGCTGGAGCTGTGTCGCTTGATCGTACTGATCTGCGGCTTGGTCAAACCGTTGCCAAACTTCGCTCATACTTGATCCTGTGCAGTTGCATCCATCTGAAGAGCATCGATGCGAAAATAGCCATCAAACCGACAGGCATCCCCCAGCCATTGGTGGTCAGCGGTTTGCCCTGCTAAACATGGCGCGAGTTTTGGGCGTTTGACGATCACTCGCTTGGCGGCTTGCCGAGCGGGTGCAAGCAGCGCATCGCCGGTATCGGTAGAAGCGGCAAATAATTTTTGTAAGATCTGCATTTCTTTTTTGACCAACGGCTGTTGCTTATCCGGTAAGTCGCCTTTAGGAAACATTGGATCCAGATAGACCACATCTGCCTGCTGTTCAGCCAGCCACTCGACGGCATTGGCATGCACCAACTGCATACGCTGACTGATTTTAGCCAAATGTGCATTGCTCTGTGCCTGTTGCATCGCCGAGGTCAGCAATGCCCAGACGATCGGGTGTTGCTCAACCAAAATCACCCGTGCGCCCAATCGCGCCAATAATAAGCCATCGTGCCCCATGCCCGCCGTCGCATCGATAATCAGTGGCTGTTGCTCGACCTGACAGGCACGCGCCGCCAATTCGGTTTTGATCGTGGCACGTTTTAAGCGGGGTAACTGCCCCAACCAATCCGGCTGCATCCGCATACCATCCGCCGCCAACCACAAGCCGTCCTGATCCAGCAATAAGGCCAGTTCAGGCTGTTGCCGCAGGTCTTTACTGCGCAGTGGTTCCGCGTGGGTTTGTATGGCAAGCGAGACGCCTTTGTCGGCTAACAACGCCTGCCAGTGGGCGGCTACGGCCTGCTCAGAGGTCAGCACCCAAAACGGTAACGCCAGCATTACCACTGAATCAACCCAGTGTACGCGGTGATTAAAATCAGCAGCCCAAAGATAATCCGATACCACGCAAACACGGTAAAATCATGGTTCGACACATAGCGAATCAATGCCCGAATGACAATCAGCGCCGACACAAAGGCGGTGATCATGCCCACACCCAGCACCAGCCAATCTTGCGTGTACAAGATATCGTGGCTTTTATACAGATCGAGTAGACCTGCACCCATCAAAACCGGAATCCCTAAAAAAAATGAGAACTCAGCCGCCGCTTTACGCGACACGCCCATGAGTAGCCCGCCAATAATCGTCGCACCGGAGCGTGAAGTACCGGGAATCAACGCTAAACATTGAATCAGCCCAATCGCAGCAGCTTTTTTCAGGCCGATCTGCTCGACTTCTTGCTCTTGGATCTGGTGCGGCCGCCGCTCTGCCCACAAAATAATCACCCCACCGACGATCAACGCAATCGCCACGGTATTGGCATTAAACAAATACTGCTTGATCAAATCACCAAAACTCAGCCCAAGGATGACAATCGGCACAGTGGCCACCATCAAGCCTAAGGCCAAGCGCAGTCCATCGGCCTCACCGCGTAGCGCACCGACCAACGCACCCCACAACTTGCCCCAGTATTCATAAATCACTGCTGCAATCGCACCAATCTGTACCGCGACCGCAAACACCTCGCGTTTTTCAGGTGTCCAAAAATCCAACAACTGTGCAGTTAGAATCAAATGACCAGTACTGGAAATCGGCAGGAATTCAGTAATCCCTTCCACCAACCCCATAATGATGGCTTGTATCAATAGCCAAATATCCATGTAACACTCCGAGCATGCTTGCTCAAAAATCAGTTAAACCACACGGCCTTGATCGGCCAGTTTTTTCCACGCGTCATCACGCAAATACAACGGCAAAGCGTGTGCCGCCGCGACGGCCTGCCCCGCCTGATAGGCGACCAGCCCGAGCTGTGCAATCTGTAAAGCGCCCGCCTTGACCGCCACCAGACAGCGCTCAGCTGGGACGTTCGACAGCAGATTAGACAATAATGGCACACCGCTACCGACCCAAAGCACCGTGTCATCCTGCTGCCATGCCGTCGGCAGGCACACTGCCGCATATGCGAGCAGCTGCTCAGCACCCACCAACTGTAAGATACCCGCAGCGTCACGCTGATAGGCCGCGACGTACACTTCATTCATGCGTGCATCCAGCACCACCATCAGGCGAGTGGCTGAGGTCTGCTCCAAGGCCGCTTGGGCAGTGGCTTGTAAGGTCGAGATCGGCAGCACGGGTAGATCATGTGCCCATGCCAACGCTTGTGTCACGGCGGCATTGATCCGAATTCCACTGAATGAACCCGGCCCACGACTAAATGCAATCGCACTCAAAGCAGGCAGCACGCAATGCGCCTCTGCGAGCACGGCATCGATCATCGGCAACAGCAATCGGGTTTGCTCCCGCGCACGATCATCATGCCGACTGGCCAGTAACTGACCCGCAGAATTCATCAGCGCCACAGAACATTGATCGTTGGCGGTTTCTAATGCTAGTAACATCACTATATGCTCACAAAACTTCAGCAGCGTCCGCCCAGCAGCCTTAAATTTAGTCTGCCAAACGCGACAGCCTATCTTAGTCGATGTGCTGACCCAATCAAAATTATGTTAGCGTGTGCACCTTTTTTGGCGGCGCACTAAACTGCCAATCTGAATTTTGAGCACAACAGGAGAGAGTCGAAATGCAATTGCATTTTTTAGCCGTAGCAGGCATCTGTCTTTTAGGCATGAGCAGCATCAGCCACGCTGATCGCTCAACCGTGACTGAAAAACTGAATATCGATCTGAGCTACTTGATCAATGATTCACGCGCCGCAGATGGTAGTAAAACCAGCAAGCAAAACCTCGCTGGCAATGCCAAATATCAGCGCCGTCAAGGCGTGTGGGGGCAAGAATTACTCGCCGAAGCAGTGAATAGCCAAAGTACTGGCAGAAACGTCGAACGCTATCTGGCCGCCGCTAAAGCCACCCACTACAGCACGAAAACCTTTTATCAATATAGTCGCGTGCAACTGGAAAAAGACCTGAATAGTGCCTTTGATTATCAAGGCAATCTCACCGTCGGTTTAGGCTATGAAGTGCTGCGTGATAAGCTCCAGTTTCTGACCACTGAAGCGGGGCTTGGGGTACGCCATAGCAAACAAAAACTTGCCCCCCGCGATATCAGCAATGAACCACTCGGCACGGTCGGCTTGGCCTATGAGCGTAAAATCACTGACACACTAAAATTAAATCAAGACTTGGCCTATGAATACGGCGCAGACTCTCAGATTTTGCGCTCGCGTACGGCACTTTCGGCGACCTTAAGCACGAATATCTCGGGTATCGTCAGTTACCAGCTCAAGGATACCCTGTCAGAGGATGGCGATTCACGCGATGGTCTAACCTCGATTGGCCTAAAATACAGCCGCTAATTGCAAAAAAACGGCGGGCAACTGGTTGCCCACCGTATTCAAACATCAGATCTCAGCAACTTAACGCGTGGTAAAGCTGACTGAAGCAATTTCAACGCCGTTACTATCGCTGGTGTTCATGCGCAAATCCCAGTAGCCCGCAGACGGTGCAGTAAACACGAACGTCCCGCTGGTACGTCCCTCAAGATACTGATAAGTGACATCGTGTGCGTCAGTCACAGCCTCATCGCCATTCGGGATATTCGATGGAATAATGCCAACCCATGCACTACGATCTAGCCCTGCTGGCGCACGATAACTGACTTGAATCCGCTCACCACGTGCAAAACTCTGTTTATTCAGCGTCAATTGCCCACGCTGTGCATAAGTGGGCGTTTGTTGTGCCGGTGCTTGTGTCATTGGCGTGACAGTGGCACTCATAATTTGCGTCGCTGCGTTGATTTGATCTGGCGTACAACCGACACTGACTGCCGCCATCAGTGTCGCCAACACCCCCACCCGTACGACATATTTTGCTTGAATAGACATCTGTTGACTCCTGTTTACGATTCACATTTAAACCCAAGCTGATCATTACACAAGTTATGGATCAGCGGCATCACCATTGATCAGTTTCATCGTAAAACTCTGCCGTTTAGAGCAGAGAGATACAAGGAGATCAACGGTCGTCAGGGTGATTGATGTGCTGCCACTGCCGCTTCAAGCTGCTGTAGAACAGGTGCAAGCAAGGCTTGTTTACGCTTATAGCTGGCTTTATTAACGATTAAACGCGATGACACCTGACAAATCACCTCTAACGGCTCTAAGCCATTGGCGCGTAACGTATTGCCGGTATCCACTACATCGACAATCAAATCTCCCAAACCGACCAAGGGGGCAAGCTCCATCGAACCATACAACTTGATCACGTCCACTTGCTCACCACGACTGGCATAAAACTGACGGGTTAGATTCACATACTTAGTGGCGATTTTTAAGCGACCCACGGGCGGCGTTGCACCGACTTTACCCGCCGTCATCAGGCGACAATTGGCGATTTTAAGATCCAATGGCTCATACACGTTGTGCGCACCATGCTCCATCAGTACGTCTTTGCCCGCCACCCCAATATCCGCCGCGCCATTTTCGACATAGGTTGGTACATCACTGGCACGCAAAATCAAAATCCGCACGCTTGGGTGACTGGTCGGAAAAATCAACTTACGCGATTTTTCTGGATCTTCGAGCAGCTCAATCCCCGCCGCTTTAAGCAGCGGCAAGGTTTCTTTTAAGATACGGCCTTTAGACAAGGCTAACGTTAAGCCGTGATCAAAACTGCCACTCACATCGCCGCTCACACGGCTATTCGCGTCGGTCATGCCTTCACCCGTTGAATTTTTGCACCCAAACCTCTGAGCTTCTCTTCCACTCGCTCATAGCCACGATCAATATGATAAATCCGATCTATGCGGGTTTCACCATCTGCCACCAACGCAGCCAATACCAGCGACATCGAAGCGCGTAAATCAGTCGCCATGACTGGGGCAGCTTGTAGCTTGGCCACGCCGGTTACAATCGCGGTATGCCCATCGACTTGAATGTTCGCGCCCATCCGCGCCAACTCTGGCACATGCATGAAGCGATTTTCAAAGATGGTTTCGATAATCGTACCCGTACCTTCCGACACGCAAACCACCGCCATCAGTTGTGCCTGCATATCAGTCGGAAAGGCAGGATGCGGTAAGGTGCGGAAGTTAATCGCCTGCGGACGACGGCCTTGCATGTCTAGCTCGATCCAGTGATCACCGGTGGTAATCTTTGCGCCCATTTGTTCAAATTTAAGCAATACGGCTTCCATCAGGCTGGCATCGGTATTCAAGGCTTTAACTCGCCCGCCCGTCATCGCCGCCGCTGCCAAATACGAACCGGTTTCGATGCGATCTGCGACCACGGCATATTCACAGCCTTGCAGGGCTTCAACACCCTGTACCGTGAGCGTATCGGTGCCAATACCATCGATCTTCGCACCCATTTTGACCAGCATCTGCGCCAAATCAGTCACTTCTGGCTCACGCGCGGCGTTTTCGATCACCGTCACGCCTTCAGCCAACGTGGCAGCAATCAATAAATGTTCCGTACCACCGACCGTGACCATATCAAACATCAAATGGCCGCCCTGCAAGCGACCCACTTTTTTGGCATGTACATAGCCGTTTTCGACCTGAATATCCGCACCCAGCGCGATTAAGCCTTTAAGATGTTGATCAACAGGGCGCGAACCAATCGCACAGCCGCCTGGTAACGACACCACCGCATCGCCATAGCGTGCCAGCAGTGGGCCCAAGACCAAGATCGAGGCACGCATGGTTTTGACCAGCTCATATGGGGCAAACTTACTGTTTAACGTGCTGTTGTCGATCTCGACCCGATCACCGTCACGCGTCACCGTCACGCCCATGCCTTCAATCAACTTGATTAAGGTCGTGACATCTTTGAGGTCGGGTACATTGGTCAGTGTCATCGGCGTGCTGGCCAATAATGTCGCCGCTAGCAAGGGCAACGCGGCGTTTTTGGCACCCGAAATCACCACTTCGCCATCAATCGGATGGCCGCCTTGAATTAAGAATTGATCCATCTCGACTTAACCCCCAAACAAACTGGCTTTGCGCCATTCTTCTGGGGTCAGCGCCCGAATCGTCACCGCATGCACCACACCGCTGGCGATATGCTCATTTAGTGGAGCATACACCGCTTGCTGACGTGCCACCGGACGCATACCGTCAAACAGAATATCGACAACCCGCAGATCAAACTTACTGCCTTCACCCGTCACCGCGACTTGAGCATCAGGGAACGCAGCTTGCAGCACACCGGCTAATATTTCGCTATTCATTCGAAAACCCCACCCACAACACAAAATGATTGTTGGCAAGGTTACTCTTGCTACCTGCAAAGGTCTAGGGTCTGTTGACGTTTCGCACGCGAACCGCGTTGCAAGGCAAAATGC
The DNA here is from genome assembly GCA_037969155.1 of Moraxellaceae bacterium. Taxonomy (GTDB): domain Bacteria; phylum Pseudomonadota; class Gammaproteobacteria; order Pseudomonadales; family Moraxellaceae; genus JAYXXU01. Next base: position 181 of record JBBKWW010000105.1, on the reverse strand, counting down.
TGACAGACAAGGCGACACATGCAGCAAATGGTCACTCCCTTTGCCAATGTGGCAACGCGGTATGGCCGTATTTTGCCAGCAACCCGAAGGGACACGGCAGTTTTTGGGGGCTACTGCGTTGCGAGTCGTTTGCTTAGAATGACTAAGCCTCACGATTCACGCCTTGTATCCCCTCAAAAAC
>JBBKWW010000104.1:0-3034 GCA_037969155.1 Moraxellaceae bacterium | reverse complement strand
GACCCTATTGCAGCAAACGGCAAAATCACAGAAATTCCAGCCAAAAGTAGCGTTAAATTTAGTTATTGGCATGCGAACGAGTGGCGTGGCTGTGGGGGGACTGCGGCTGAATTCGAGCTTGATTTTGACCCTTTCCCAAAAATCGGCAAAACCAACCTAAACAAAATTGCCTTTTGGTTTGATCGCGGGCAGGGCTTTGGTATTGCGGGCGCGTATCCAAATCATTTTCCGGGCACGCTCAGCGGTAGCGGTTATGAGCGCATCTTCACCACCAACGCGAATTTAGGCAAGCCAAAACTTGAACTGGGCAAGGCGATTGGCAACTGGGTGTCGGTTCGCACAGGTGGAACTGCCAAAGGCAAAGTGACGATGTCGAAGTCGTTTAATGTTGGAGGTAGTAATGAAAAGAACGTCAGTAGAGAGGTTCGCAACGCCATATCGGCAACGGTCGAGGCTGGGGTATCATACGGCATAGGTTCAGCAAGCGTATCGGTGACTGGTTCTAGCGAAAGCGCCAAGACGGAAGCTTCGACTATTGCCAAAACGTTTGACAACGGCGGTGAAGTGTCTTGTGAACAAGAAGTCGACACCGAAGCATACGACTACGAAGTGATGTGGCAATGGCAAGTTGCGGTAACAGGTGATGCACCGGCCACCATTGCAACGTGTACGGTTGGCTGCACCAAGACCGGTGACCAACCTCGGTTTTTGCCGGGTTCGAGCGAGCAACTTCGGTCATGCAAAATCCCAAAAGAAGTGCAAAAAGTGGCACCAGCACCAGCCGCTCAACCGTCCAACACTGCGGCAAACTCAAGCGCCAACATGGATGTCGCGCCGCCATCAAGTGCGCTGAGCATCTGGATTCCGCCACATTGGGTGAAAAAGAATGCGTCGATGTTCGACATGTCCGTTGGCGACTCAAATGACGAGGTGCAGGTCGGATTCAAGTTTATGAATACCAGTGCCGTTGCTGCGCAGACCTCAGCCGTAGCAGAGGAATTGTCTAAACTGTTTGGCACTCTGATGCCGCAGGGTGATACTACTAACACCGAGTTGGGTGGTATGCCTGCTGAAATGCGGGAGTTCAAGGGTACAATTAACGCTCCGGGCAACGCACTCAATGGCAAGCCCGTGGACGTGCTGATGGCTTTGGTACAAGCGCCGCACAATCAGGTCGTAGGGGTGTTTGCGTTTGGCATTTCCGACTTCAGCAACAAGCACCAAGCGGATATCATCAACATTCTGCAAGCTCTCAGGCCACGTTAAATAGAAAAAGCCCACGCACGAGGCATGGGCGATCTTCACACTAAAAAACGACTAAATCATCGAGCTGCTTTGAGCAGCGCCTACCACTGAAAACCGACCGAGACTGCACCACTGGTATCATTTTCTGTGTTGGCCGAAAAAGCACCTTTGATCACATATTGGTTGTCCGCCGTAACGGCTGACAGCCCAATCGCCAGTGCTTGCCGCCCATTATGTGAGGCTGAACCAAGCGATATCATATTTCGACCTGCTTGGGTCGGTTGTGGCAGGTTGCCTATCGCCAATGCACTGGCAATCCCCGCATTTGCCGAATCATCAAAGCGATTTAGGCTGCGCTGCAATTTGGCAATTTGGCCGTCCGTGTAGTTTTTTGCACTCGACAAGGTGGCTCGGTCACTAGCATCGGCACGGGTATTGGCAGCCGTCAAAGTTGCGGCATCGCCAGCATCCGCACGAGTATTGGCCGCAGTCAAAGTCGCTGCATCACCAGCATCGGCACGGGTATTAGCCGCTGTCAAAGTGGCTGCATCGCCAGCATCCGCACGAGTATTGGCAGCCGTTAACGTCGCAGCATCACCTGCATCCGCACGGGTATTGGCAGCCGTTAACGTCGCTGCATCACCAGCATCCGCACGAGTATTGGCCGCCGTCAACGTTGCAGCATCGCCAGCATCGGCACGGGTATTAGCCGCTGTCAAAGTGGCTGCATCGCCCGCATCGGCACGAATATTGGCTGCTGCTAAAGTCGCTGCATCACCGGCATCGGCACGAGTATTAGCCGCTGTCAAAGTGGCTGCATCGCCCGCATCGGCACGAGTATTGGCTGCTGCTAAAGTCGCTGCATCACCGGCATCGGCACGAGTATTAGCAGCTGTCAAAGTCGCTGCATCACCCGCTTGCATCTGACCAAAGTTCACTGCATCAGTGGCTTGTGTAGCTGCCGCAACATTGGTGATTTGGCGCTCTTGACCAGCAGTGCCCACAGAGACTGTGTTGACACGGTCTGCAACCGAGCCTGCACCCAGCGCTACTGCGTTATTCACCGCACTGGTATTGCTGCCCAACGCCACAGCATTGTCACTGCCTGCGGCAATCACGACATTGTTACCAATCGCAAAGGCATTGTCGGCATCAATCAGGTTGTCATTGCCCAGACTATAGCTATCGTTGCCGGTAATCACGGTTGGGTCACCAATCGCGCCAGAACGATCACCGGTCACGGTATTGCCCACACCAATTGCGATGGATTGATCACCCGTGGCCGCAGAGCCAGAGCCAATTGCAATAGCGTCTTGGCCGGATGCTTCTGCTGGAGCAGCACCTGTCGCTGATGTATTGACTTTAAACTGGCTCGACAATTGTTCATTCTGCACGACGACGTTATTCAGTCGATCGTCAAGGCCAGCGATCTGAGCATCTGTATAGCTATTGGCTTGGGTCAATGTAGCGGCATCACCCGCTTGCATTTGGGCAATGTTTGCCACATCGGTTGCCGCTGTCCCTGCTGCGACGTTGGTGATTTGGCGTTCACTACCGACACGACCCACCGATACTGAGTCTGCACGGTCTGCAATCGAGCCAGAGCCGATGGCAACCGAGTCTACCTCTAATGCTAATGCGCCACCACTGAGCATGGCGGTGATGAAGCCTTCGCGTTGTTCTTCGCTGACCTCACGACCATTGATGTGGGTGATACTGTCCAGCGATTCTGCTGTTGCGGTGACTTGGATACCTTGAACCGAGGTCAGTACGCCTGATTGGATGCTGA
>JBBKWW010000103.1:0-3463 GCA_037969155.1 Moraxellaceae bacterium | reverse complement strand
GCGATCACTCAGCACCAGCGGCAAAACGATGTCCTGAATTTGACGTTAAAGTGGTCATCGGCCTACGGTGAACCAGAAGCATTTCATCAGCAACTATCTGATGCGCTGCATTCACATGGCATTCGCGAGGTGAACCTACACCTGATTCAAGAAAAGCGCCAAACGCCGCCGCGTAGTGCTGCGTCTACCCAACAGCAATCGCACAGCAGCCTGCCGATGCCACCTGTCGTCGATGCTGCTGCGATGCAAACAAAGATTCCAGATGCACCGACCGATGCAGTCGCACAGCAACAGCAAGCACAAACCCAATCCGCCAGCCGACCCACACCGCCGACGCAGGCACAACTGCCGCCGCATCCACGTATTCGGCATGTGATTGTGGTGGCATCAGGCAAAGGCGGGGTCGGCAAGTCGACGACTGCGGTGAATTTGGCTTTGGCACTGAGCAAAGCAGGCGCGAAAGTCGGCGTGCTAGATGCTGATATTTATGGCCCGAGTGTGCCTGCCATGTTGGGCATAGCGGGGCGTAGCCCATTGATCGAAAACGAACAGTTTGTGCCCATCGACGCACATGGCTTAGCGGTCATGTCGATTGGCTGTCTGACCGGCGATGACAATACTCCTATCGTCTGGCGTGGCCCTAAAGCCACGGGTGCGTTGATGCAGTTGTTTAATCAGACCGCATGGCCGCAACTCGATTATCTGGTGATCGATATGCCACCGGGTACCGGTGATATTCAGTTGACCCTTGCACAACGCATTCCGGTATCGGGTGCGGTGATTGTGACCACGCCGCAGCATATCGCCTTGTTGGATGCGCAAAAAGGCATTGAGCTGTTTAATAAAGTCAATATTCCGATTCTCGGCGTGATCGAAAACATGGCACTACATACTTGCTCACAGTGTGGTCACACCGATGAGGTATTCGGCGCAGGTGGCGGTGAGTTACTTGAGGCGAAGTATCACGTGCCACTACTGGGAAAACTGCCTTTAGATCGTCATATTCGCCAGCATGCGGACTCAGGTCAGCCGAGTGTGGTGGTCGGTGATGCCGCTGCGCCGCTGTATCAGCAGATCGCGCTACGGCTAATCGAGCAAGTGTCGCGACTGCCTGAACGTGTCCGCGATGACAAGCGAATTTTTTAAATCATGATGTAAGAGGAAGGACACGATGTCGATTAAATCTGATCGCTGGATTCGTGAGATGAGCGAACAACACGGCATGATTTCGCCATTTGAAGCGGGGCAAGTCCGTGTCGGCGCACAAGGTGAAAAGCTGATCAGCTATGGCACCTCCAGCTATGGCTATGACGTGCGCTGTGCGCGTGAGTTTAAAGTGTTTACCAACGTACATTCGGTGATCGTCGATCCCAAAAACTTCGACGAAAAAAGCTTTATTGATATTGAAGCGGATGTTTGTATCATCCCGCCGAATAGCTTTGCGTTGGCGCGTACGATTGAATACTTTAAAATTCCACGCGATGTTTTGACGATTTGTTTGGGTAAGTCCACCTATGCCCGCTGTTTCCGTGGTGATACGCGTGTCGCATTGGCCGATGGCAGTACGCCCACACTAGAAGAAATGGCCAAACGTCACCAAGCGGGTGAGTTATTTTGGGGCTATAGCATCGGTGAAAATGGCCGCGTCATCGTCAGCCTATTAGACGCGCCTCGTTATGTCGGGCGTGATAGCTTGGTCGAGGTGCAGCTTGATCACGGCAAATCGGTGTTTGCCACGCCGGATCACTTATTTATGCTGCGTGACGGCCAGTGGTGTGCCGCAGGTGAGCTACGCGCAGGCATGTCACTGATGCCGTTATATCGCGACCTGTATCGTGGCTATGAGATGACCTACCAGCCGATTAACGGCCATATGATCCCCACCCATCGCATGGCCGATGAATGGAATCTGCGCCATGATGTGTATGCCGAACAGGCCAATACCCATCGGCATCATATCGACCATGATCGCCTGAATAACAATCCTTGGAATATCGAGCGAATGGATGCCAGTGCGCATATTCGCCATCATAACCAAGAGACTTACGGCGAGGATTTTGACCCTGCCGAACACAGTGCGGCGATTCGTGAGGCGTTACATCGTAAGCAACAAGACCCAGCGTGGGCAGCAAACTACGCCAAGGCACAACAAAAACGCGCCGTTGATTTTTGGCAGTTGCCCGAATATGCCGAACAGCGAGCCGCTTTACTTGAAAAGCGCCAACACATCAGTGAAGCCACACGACTCAAGCACCAAGCGCGGATGCAAACCCGCTACGCCGATGCCGCTGAACGCACCAAACAAGGCCAACGGGTTAAAATTGCATGGGAAGCGGCAACCGCCACCCGTCGCCAACAACAAGCTGAGATTGCCCGTCAAATTAACCTGCGCCAAGACATTACTGCGGATACACTAAAAGCAGCTTTGCACCAGACCGGTTCGATTCGTGCTGCTGCCCGATTGCTCGACTGTGATCGGTCAGTATTTCGGCGTTTTCCGCAGGTGGTAGGAGCCTTTCGTGGCGATGCAGCACCGCATAATCACAAAGTGCTGGCGGTGCGCGACGTGGCAGGAACACATGATGTGTACTGTCTCAGCGTGCCAGAAGCGGGTAATTTTGCGCTAGCCGATGGCATCTTCGTTCAAAATTGCGGCATTATTGTAAATGTAACCCCCTTGGAACCCGAGTGGGAAGGTCATGTCACATTGGAGTTTTCCAACACGACCAACCTACCTGCGCGTATTTACGCCGGTGAAGGCGTGGCACAGATGTTGTTCTTCCAGAGTGATGAAGCGTGTGAAACCAGCTATAAAGATCGCGGTGGTAAGTATCAAGGCCAGACGGGCGTGACGTTGCCCAAAGCCTAGCGGCGGGATCGCTGACAATCCGACGAATGGCGATTTGCTGATTTAGTTGACCATTCATCGGGTTGGCGCTGCTTTTGGTAGATTCATCTTGTCTGACAACCGCTGGTCTTTTGCATTTTTTAAAATGCTTGCCATAATACACGGCAAGCGTTATTTATCAGTTTTGCCGTAAAACTCTGCCGTTTAGGGCAGAGATGTAAGGCGGCAATTCGCATCCCATGATTGTCATGGGGTGTTAGAGTTGCTAATATCAGTTCGTTGTGTATTACCCTTAGCGAGTACGCTGACACAACAGCAAGAAAATAGTTTTCCCATTGTAAATTGCGCATTTAATGCAATCCGAAAGGTAGATTTACACTGGAATAAGAAACAGAGAATTACAGTATCTGTTTCGCGGCAGGACATTGCCGTCTAGCTGTAGGAATCCCCCTTGCGCAGCAGTGCTGCTCATAGCTCGGGGAGGATGTCAAGTAGGCTGCAAGACAGATGTCTGCACAACAACAATACAGACTGTCTGACAGTTGGAATCGTCGCACTAACCAATCACTGGTTACCGCGTCACAAAGGATGGAGTGCTTATGAACCAGATTCAGC
>JBBKWW010000102.1:0-5111 GCA_037969155.1 Moraxellaceae bacterium | reverse complement strand
CCCCTACATTTTGGCGGCATTCAACTACAGATTCTGTGTCTGTAGTCGATCAACTGGCTGCGATACACCCAGATTTCATTCAACTACGTTTTAGTGCTCATTCAACTACGTGATTTTTTTGGTCGTGTAGTGATATGTCGTTTCTACGGTTATCATTTTAGACACTAAAACGCACTACCAAGCTGTACAAAAAATAGCCTTGGACACTAAACTTTTACCACTAAACTACATCCAGAAAATCATTAGTCTATTTTGTATTAAATTAATTAAAATCAATATTTTAAGTTTAATTTAGCTACAGATTTAAGGTCGGATAGGCTATAGATCTGCGGTCTAACTAGCTACAGATTTATGGTATTGAGCTACACTTTTTTTTGGTGTAGTTTTTTGATGATAGCCAGCACGAACCGCGCGGCGATTCCCCTACATTTTGGCGGCATTCAACTACAGATTCTGTGTCTGTAGTCGATCAACTGGCTGCGATACACCCAGATTTCATTCAACTACGTTTTAGTGCTCATTCAACTACGTGATTTTTGGGTCGTGTAGTGATATGTCGTTTCTACGGCCATCATTTTAGACACTAAAACGGACTACCAAGCTGTACAAAAAATAGCCTTAGACACTAAACTTTTACCACTAAACCACATCCAGAAAATCATTAGTCTATTTTGTATTAAATTAATTAAAATCAATGTTTTAAGTTTAATTTAGCTACAGATTTACGGTCGGATAGGCTATAGACCTGCGGTCGAACTAGCTACAGATTTGCGGTATTCAGCTATACTTATTTTTAGTGTAGTTTTTCGATGACAGCCAGCATAGATTGGTCATCATCCACTGAAAAATCTGACCCACATCACCTAAGCGTGACCAAAAACCACCGCAAAGCCTGAGTTGGCCGCCCAAACTCGATCCAGCGTGCTAGGATATCGCCGCGATCCAGACTAAAAAAGTGCAATCACGCCAAGTCATGTCGTATTGTCAGCTTTGTGGTTTTTTTGAGATTCAACATGCAAATTCCTGAACTGTCCCAAGGACTTCGCGCCCTGTTTGAACACAGTCGGCTGGTGTTTTGGTATGACCCAGAACAGACTTTTGCTGAGTCGTTGCCATTGCTCGAACTGCCAGAGGTGGAGGTCTTAAATCTGGCCGCTGCATCGCTGTTTGAAACCAAAAAACGCCTCGAAATCGACCAGCCGCAGCAGCGATTTTTACTGTATTTCCCGTATGCAGAACCAGAACCCGACGAAGACTGGCTGCTGGATATTCGAGAGTATAGCTGTCAGTTTTTTGCTGATCACGGTGCATTATTGCTCAATGAACTCGGCATCCAGCGTTTATCGTTGCGTGGGCATCTGATCGCGCGTAAAGCATTTTTTAATAAAGCCCGTCTCAACAATCTAAAAAAATGGCTGACGGTGGATGAAGATGAGCTGTCGCTAGATCGTAAAATGATCGCGGTGCTGCTTAAAGCAGAATCCGCAGAACTGACTGATATTGTGCTGAGTCTTGCCCAACAGCAACCAGACGTTCGCCAACCCGACACCCCGAACCCCGGTTTGGTTTCTATTGAAAAATTTGGGTTGCTGGAGTCGCTGTGGCAACTGTTGCGCCTGCACTACGCCTATCAAGCTGTGTCGGTTAGCAGCTTAGATCTATCGCATTTTTGGCTGACCTTGTGCTGCACTGAGCTGTATAGCCAGTTACCATCCGACGCTGTGGACTGGTTAAAGCCTAATGTATTGCCGACGACCTCAGGTCGCGCCACGGCATTGGCGCTGATCAGCAGTTGGCGCGATCGGCGACGCTATGCCGATGCGTATCAGCAGATTAGCGCCAGCGTCGGCCAACAGCTTGCGCTTGAGCAGCGTTATGCCAAGCATCTGCCGCATCAGTTGCAACACAGCCAGACGTTTTTGCAGATCGAACAGCAGATGCTGCGCGGGTTGTGTGAGCAGTTGCTGGAATCACAGGGTCGGATTGATCGTGTGGCATTTGATCGGATCATTACACAGCGACTTGAGGGCTACTGGTGCCAGCCTGACTATGCTGAGGGTCAGCACTACGCAGGGATTTATCAGGCATTACGCCAAGCGGCCGTGCTGTATGGCTTGCGCCAACAGTACGATGCCGGATTTCACTACCCAAGCAGTCAGGCCATGTATCATGCCTACTGTGCCGAGTTGTATCAGTTTGATCAGGCGTATCGGCTGTTTAACCAGTACGCCGACCGTGTGCAAAGCAAAGGCGCAGATCTGTTGCGTGGGCTTGATCAGGCCATCGAAGCCTTGTACAGCGATTGGTACCTATACGAGCTGGGTCTGACGTGGGATCACTTGCTGCTGCAAGAGCACCGCTTGCAGCATTGGCGGTTGCCTGAGGTACCGAGCCAGCAGGGCTTCTATCAGCGTGAGGTGCAGCGGCGCTTACAAGCGACCCAGACCACACGGGTGTTTGTGATTATCTCGGACGCGCTGCGCTATGAAGTCGCGCAAGAACTGACCACGCAGCTCAATACTGAAAAACGCCTACAGGCTGAACTGAGTAGCCAACTCGGGGTGTTGCCGAGTTATACCCAGCTGGGCATGGCGGCGCTGTTACCGCACCAAAAATTAAGTTATCGACCCGACAGCAACAGCAGTACCGTGTATGTTGATGGTCAGTCATCACAGGGCATCGAAGGCCGCGATCAGATTCTACGGCAAGCCAATGGCATCGCACTGGATGCCAAAACCCTGATGACGTGGAGCAACGAACAAGGCCGTGCCGCCGTACAGCAGGCGCAAGTGGTCTATATTTATCACGACACCATCGATGGGATCGGTGATAAACAGGTGACTGAGAACAAAACCTTTGAGGCATGCCACACGGCGATTCGTGAGCTACGCGACTTGATTGGGCGAGTGATTAACCGACTGAACGCCAGTCGAGTAATTGTGACCGCTGATCATGGCTTTTTATTTCAGCAACAGGCGCTGAAGCCCGCCGACAAAACCAAGCTGCAACAACTGCCGCCCGACCTCAGCATTATCGAAGCCAAAAAACGCTACGTGTTGGGGGTGAATTTGCCGACTGATGACAGCTGCTGGCATGGACAAGTGGTCGAAAGCATCAGTGCGACGGGTAATATCAATAGTGGCGTTGATTTTTTATTACCTAAAGCTGCCCAGCGTTTTCACTTCATCGGTGGTGCACGCTTTGTGCATGGCGGCGCGATGCTGCAAGAGATTTGTGTGCCAGTAATTCACGTTCGCAGCTTAGACAAGCAACAAGCCGCCAAACAGCAAAAAGCGCCAGTCGATGTGGTACTGGCGCATAGTGTGGATAAGCTGGTGAGTCACATTGAAACCATCCGATTATTACAGAGTGATCCCGTCGGTGAACAATACAGTGCGCGGGTGCTGAGTTTGTATGTGACCGATGAAGATGGCCATGTGCTCTCGAGTCTTGAAAAAGTCACCTTTGACAGTACGCAGGCCAGCTTGGCGCATCGTCAGCGTGAGGTCACGCTCAAGCTGATTGGGCACGAGTTTAAACGCAGCACGCCGTACTATTTGGTTTTTAAAGATCAGCAGAGCCATCAAATCTATATGCGTCATGCCGTGGTGATTGACTTGGCAATGCAATCAGACTTTTTTTGAGAGCGAGTCTGCTAAGTCATTGAATTATAATTTTTATAGTATTAATTACTTACAGTAATTTTTATAATTACTGTAAGTTCAGTAACCACCTAAATTACTGTAAATTCAGTAATTGTCTGAATGACTGCACTTGCTTAAAGTGCAGTGCATTCAATCATCATTGTTGGCCGATTTGCTGTAATAGCTCAATCTGCTGCGCCGCACTCAATTGCGCAAAGCCCCGTATCGCCGCTGCCACAATCGCCGAGCGGTTGATCTGATCCATCTGCTCAGGATACTGCCCAACCAGATCAATCCGCGCTTGATTAATCTGTTGATTGGTCTGCGCACTCAGTGACAGCGTGGTCTGCTGCTTCGAGCGTCCCCCCGTCGATGGTCGCCCGACGGGACGCTTATTGCTGCTGATTGCTGTGGCAGTCGCTTGATCGATAAAGGTCTGCGGGTCACTAGGTGGCACATAGCTGCGTTTTTTAATCGTACCGAGTGCCATGTTAAACTCCTAAAAATTCACGAACGATGTCTTCGATTTCAGCCTTGGCTTTTTCGTCATGACACTCCAGCACCGATAGACCATTTTCGTCGGCATCGTCGTACACGTTACGATTCATGGTGATGGCATTCAACACCGAAAAACCAAACTCACGACAGGCTTGCTTGGCATCGATGATGCGCTGTACCTGACTTGGCAAGGTTGGGCATTGGGTCATGACCGCGCTGAATTGCATGTTTTGGTTATAGGCTTTGGCCATGCCGATCATGTATTCGGCTTTGGGTAGCGTATTCAGGTCACGGCGCTTCGGTCGAAACGGCATCAAAACATGCGTGGCGCACAGCAGTGCCGAGCGCAGCGTTTTGCTGTCTTGGCCGCCAGAATCGACCACCACGATTTTATATTTTTTGGCCAGTGCGCTGATATCGAGGTGGGCTTTATCGCCATCGATTTTAACGCAGGTGATCGGGGTGACTTGGGGGTTGTTGCCGCGTTCGGCCGCCCAGTCGGCGGTGGTGGCTTGCGGGTCACAATCGACCAGCAAAACCTCATGCCCGTTGGCTTGCAGATAGACTGCGATATTTTGTGCAAGGCAGCTTTTACCTGCGCCGCCTTTTTCACCACCGACCAGTAAGATCATGAGTACACCTGTTCGTATTGTGCTGTGCTAGCTGATATTGCTAGGGTCACTGAATTTAAAATAATTTCAGTAATTATGCAAATTATTGTAATTACTGAACTGACAGTAATTTCTGTAATTTAAAAAAATACTCACTTGAGTAAGCGCTCATTTGCTCATTTGAGCTTTTAATCAAAAGCGTAGGCAAGCAACTTTACGTCCCAGACCGCGTCATCTGATCCAATGCTAAGAACAAATCACTACTTTTTTGCCGTGCTTCTTCGAGCAGCGCTGCTTCGGTCTTGCCGGTTTTGGCGGCCAGTTGCTTGAGCATGGATTTTTCGGCAGTGGATAGGCC
>JBBKWW010000101.1:0-10216 GCA_037969155.1 Moraxellaceae bacterium | reverse complement strand
GCTGCTGCACGTAGCTCAGCTTGGCTGGGTGGTGGTGGCGCAACGGGTGTGGGCGTAGGGGCAACCACAGTCGGAGCGACAGGACGTGGTAGAGGTTGCGGTTTTGGCGCAGGTGGTGTCGGTCTCGGTGGTCGTACCGGCTCAGGCTTGGGCTGCACGACAGGTTTAACCGGTTGTGGCTGGGGTTGTACGATGGGTTTAACGGGTTCAGGTGTGGGTTGCAGCACTGGTTTGGGTTCTGGTGCTGGCTTTGGCTCAGGTTTAGGCAGGGGGATTGGCTCAGGCTTCGGCTCAACCACGGGTGGCGGTGCTACTTCAGTGATTGGTGGTAAAATAACCAGCCGCTCAGGCAGCGGCTTTGGTGTGGGCAACGGCACATCAACAAACGGAATTCCCACACACAGCAGTGCCGCGACCGCGACAAAAGCCAGATCGCTCGCTTTAAACTCCTGAATATCCCACGGTAGACGTGTACTAGACATGACCAGCCTCCCTCAATACCGCAAATGACACTTCACCGAACTGCTGTTCGCTGCACGCTCGCATGACTTGCTTTAACAAGGCATATGGCAGTTGTTGATCGGCCATGATCACCACCTGATACTGAGCCACGCCGTTGACCAGTTGACTTGGCCTTTGGGTCAGACGTTGTGCGGCTAACACTTGTACCAATGCTTGAAAGTTTTGTTGTTCAGCAGTGGGATCAAAGGGCATCACGGATTGATCATTGACCCGAATTTCATTTTGGGTAATCACCAGCGTCAGACTCCGCTCAATACTATCACTGGTGCTGGAGGTCGGTAGCGTCAGGTCTTTCAGTGAGGGCATTGGTACAGGATTTTGCGCACTGACCAATAAGAAAAACACCAAGATGGTAAAAATATCCATCAGTGATGTCAGACTCAGTTGCGCCACTTGCTGCTTTTTCTGCCGTTGACGGGTTTGCCGTCGTTGTGCTGCATTCATTGACCCGCCTCCAGCGTGGTGAGCTGTAGCTCTGGAAACAGTGCGTATTTGGCAGCCGTCCGCTCGCTATTGACGATGCGAACTGCATCCATAGTGCTGATAATTCTTTGGTAATCAACGCTATCAGCCACATTCAATGTGGCGCTGTTCACTTTGGGATATTGGGTTTTGATCTGACGCAGCAATTGATTAAGCTGGTCATAATCCTTGCCTGCAATCACACCAAGATGAGCGTTTTGACCGCGATTATTCACCACAAATTGATCTGGATAGACCAAAATATCCAGCAGTAACTCAGGTGGTGTCTGCGCAGTGCTGGTGGCGGTGCTGGGTTGATCCACCGAAACAATACTAACTTGAATAAACACGGCATTCAGCAACAAAAATGGAATCAAGATCACCATCAAATTTAAAAACGAGGTGATATTGAGTTCGACTTGTGTATTGCGTTGACCGCGTGAGCGACGACGACGCATAGCGATCTCCTTACCGTGCCATCAAGCCTGACGGCGTAATTGTCGAATCTGGTTCTGCACTTTCATGCTGATCATTTCAATACTTTCAATCACATGCTGGGTATAGTTTTGCAAAAAGGTATACGCCAACAGTAACGGAATCGCAACGGCTAGACCAAAGGCGGTGGTGTTCATGGCAACCGAAATCGCGGCGGACAGCAAATCACCTTTTAGCGCGGGGTCAGCATTGGCAACCGATTCAAAGGCTTTAATCAGGCCTTGTACTGTACCGAGTAGGCCAAGCAAGGTGGCGATGTTAGCAAAAGTCGCCACATAGCTGGTACGTGCTTCGAGTCGAGGAATAGACTCTAACAAGCCTTCTTCAAGTGCGCTTTCGACGTGATCCATATCCGCACCGGTATTGGCGGTGGTGAGACCGTAGTCAAGCACGCGACCGACTTCACTGCTGTCTTGCTTGGCGACTCGAAGCGCGGCCTCGGTATCGCCTTTGCTTAACATCGGTTGCTCTTGCGCCCATAATGACTGGTTTTGTTTTTTAATCCGACTTAAAAACAAATAACGTTCAACGATAATGGCAATACCTAGTGCGCCGATCAGTAAGATCGGATACATAAAGAAGCCGCCGTTTTGGATGAAAGCAATGAAATTCACGGCTGAATACTCCTGTGTTAAGGACGATTGGATGAGGTGGTTTTGGTTGGCTGATTCAGCAAACGGCTATATTGGGTTTCGTAAGCCAAGCGATCACGATCAGTTGGACTAAGAGAGCCATCGAGTGCTGAGATACTCAGCGGGTTTTTTGGCGCGCTAAGCGGCTGCTCTTGCCACGGCAGAATGTTGGTAACACGCGGGCTATCCACGCGAGCCACAATATCAGTACGGCCAGTACTACTGTTCGCTTGTTGTGCGGTCGCCTCGGCCAGTGTACGCGGGGCAGGCGTTGCTGTGTGACTTGCAGGCATGTCAGCGGCGTAGCTTAGACTGCTGATACCACTGATACACAGCGCCGCGAGTAGCGCACGGCCAAAACAATCAATCGCAATGGTCATGATGAGCATCCTACGATACAGTGGGGTTGGGTTCAGCCACGACTTCAGGCGATTGATCGGGCGGGCTAGGCCGTTCAGTATCGAGCGCCGGTGTGGTAGCGACTGGCACATTAAAGCGCGTGAGCGGCAGCTTGAGCTGTTTTTGCAGTACGTTAGCCCAGCGCTGCACGTTACGGTCATTCGGCTCAAGACTGATATATTGCAAGTAAGCGTCTAGCGCAGTTTGTGGTTTATTCAAGTACAGTTCATGCAAAATCCCCTGTACGTACAGAGCATCCGCCGAGTTTGGACTCAGGCTGAGCGCTTGTTTCAGTGCGCCATCAGCCTCTGTGAACCTGCCCAACTTGATCAACTGAATCGCGTGCAACGTCTGTGCATTGTGGCTATCGCTAGGATTGGCCTTTGGCAGTTGATCCGCCAGTTGTAAGGCTTGCGTATAGTTTTTGGCGTCAAAGGCCAGCCATAGTGCCGCATATTGTGGCGCTGTCCAGCGCTCAGGGCGGCGTAGTGGTCGATCATAGAACCCCGTGGCCAACTGGCTGAGTGACGCTAAACTACGCTCAATCCAAAGATCCCATAGCGGCTGTTCAGGATCTTGCAGTAAGCTTAAGTTGGTGCGATGCCAAGTCAAGGCCTGCTCTTTAATCGGTTGCGTCTGTTCTTCAATCGCGATCTGATACTCTTCAATCTCGAGTTCGTTTAAGCCAGCAGGCGCAGGCGCTTTTAGTACGCCCTGATAAAACTCGACAAAACTTTCACCAATATGGAACTGCGCTTGGGTGACAAATTCAGCCACATTGAGATCGACAATCGCTTGTTGTTGCTGAATGACCGTCTGTAACGCGGCTTGTTTTTTGGCGACACTATCTCGTAAGGGCAAGCTAATCCGAATGGCTTGATAGCTGCGTAGTGCAGGTGCAGCTTGTTCTGTGAGCGCCCGCGATAGCATGAAATCCAAACGAGGTTTTAATTCAGCAGGGCGATTTGGGCGCTGTGCAAAGGCGATCTGCCGTTGTTGCTCAGCAAGTCGGCTTGTTTGGTCGTTTTTGGCCAGAGCCGCTTGATAGAGGCGCTCACTGGCTTCAATCGATTGCGCAAAGTCGGCATTCGGTTGAGCGATATACTGTTGATATAGGGCAAGCTCTGCCGCCGATGCAACGGTTTTTTGCTGTGCAATACGTGCTTTACGTTCACTTTCGGCAGCGAGCCACAGTGCTGCCAGTGCATTACTCGGATTGGTTTTTAGGTCGCGTTGCATGATTTGTTGATAGGTCTGCGCCGCGCCCTGCCAGTCTGCTGATTTTTCTTGGATGGCGACGACACGCTCTGGAATCCCGACCGCTTGTGGTTGGCTGAGGTAATTGCGATAAAATGCTTGTAGTGGAGCAATCGCGGCTGGGATTTCACCGATAACCATGGCTGAGCGCCATGCAGCATCGACTTTGATCGCATCATCCACAGTGGCTTGGCTGGCCTGTTGGTACAAGCGAGCAGCCAGCTCGGTGTTGCCTTGTTGCTGGGCTTGATCCGCTTGTTTATACAAGCTGGTTGCCAGCTGATTCTGATAGCGTGTGGTCATCTCTGCTGGTAGATTCGGCAATAGTAAAACGCGGCGATAGGCTTGTTCAGCAGGCTGCCATTGCGCCTGATCAAAATAAGCATTCGCCAGTACGATCTGAATGTTTTGCCGTTGTATGGGACTTAGGCGCGGCAAGACTAACGTCTGTTGCGCCAGTTCACTGACCACCGCCAGTTGTTCATTTTGCAGATACTGTGCCATGACCGTCAGCATGGCTTCGGCGGCTTGTGGTGTCTCAGCAAAGGCTTGGGCATAGCGCATGGTGGCTTGTTTTTGGGCGTTGAGTCGTTCGGCTTGTTGTGCTGGCGCCGCCGCTTTGAACAGCGCTTGATACGATAGTAGGGCAAAATAACCCGATTCTGCTGGATCTGTGCCACGTGGCTGTTGATAGGCCAATTGCTCAAACACCGTAATCGCCGCAGGGTATTGTTCACCGCGATACAGCACATCCGCTAAGGCTTGTAGGATGCGTACCTGATCTGCGTCATCTGTGGCCAACGGCAATTGCTGGCGATATAGCGCTGCTGCTTTTTGGTAATCGGCTTGTTTTGGGGCAAGCTGTGCCTGCGTTTGTGCGCTGGCGTGATAGTGCAGTGCCAAGCTATTTAAGTGTTCTTTGAGCAATGGACGAATGCTGGCCTGTAAAGTTGGCGTTGCTTGTTTGATGTAGTCACCATCCAATGCGAACCGTTTTACATAGTCATTTTTGGCGCGAATAATATCCTGTGCAAAACCCGCGTCGATATAGACTTGAATTAATGCCTGACTAAACTCGGCAGTTTCGGCAGAAAGTGGATGGACACGGATAAACTGCTCATAGGTTTGTGCCACATCGAAGGGCTGTTTTTGCTCATTAAAGCGTTGTGTAACTTCACGATAGAGCCGAATTTGCTCTGGGCTTAACGGTTGATTGGCGTAGTAATTGGCTAGAGCAGTTGCACCACCAAGTTGTACAAATACCAAAGACAGGGTGCGATAACTATCGTCTAGTCGAAATTGTTCTGAGCGACTCAAGGTCGACTGAGTGTTAAAATGATTGATCAGCGCTTTAAAGGGTACTATCGCCTCTTCAAATAGACCGGCACGATAAAATGCCCAAGCCAACTGATATTGGGCTTGTGGCCAGAATCGGTTGCTTGGCTCAAGATCCTGTAGTACGGCCTGATAGCCAGCAATAGAATCTCGATAGCGCTGCCCAGCAAAGGCTTCTTCTGCGAGGCGGAAGTTGGCTTCGTTGGCATAGTTGGAGCTAGGATTGTGTTTAAGCAAGCGCTGAATCACGGCGGCAGATTCGGCAGATTTGCCCATTTTATCTAAGGTGCTGGCGTACTCGTATAAAATAATATCGCTAGGTGCTGGATTCGGCGGACTGATGCGCTGTTGATAAAATAGCGCACGATTTCGTAGGTTAGTGGCATCGTCTGCCTTGCTGCCGAGTTTGATTTCGTCTGCCATGCTCAGGAAGCTATTAATGCTGGCAGGTTGTTCAGATTGTTTGGCTTGCTTGATAAGCTGGTCATATAGCTGTTGGTTCAGACGCGCTTCATCTTGTGCTGAAAGTTGCAAGCTAACATCTGCTTTAGGTGGCGCTCTCACCGGCCCATCTTCAAGATCAGCAAGGATGCCGCTGGGCATTTTTTCGCGCAGCATTTGCGTCGCTTCTTCTGTTCGACCGAGACGATTCAGGATGTGTGCATATTCATACACGGCATCTCGGCTTGGTTTTCGCGCAGGCTGATTGATGAACTGATGAAAGAAAACAGCTGCCAACTCTAAGAAGTTTTGTCGGGTGGCTGCTGAACCAAATTTGGCTTGGCTGGCCAGATGTAGCAGGCTATTGATTTTTTGGATGTCGGTGGTTTGCACCGCTTCGCGCATGAGTCGGTCAAATAAGAATTGATTGACCGATTTTTCGGCGCGGGCGGACAGTGCCGTATTGGTCGCATACACAAAAACAGGCTGCTTGATATTCTCAAGATCAGCTAACGTGCCATCAGCAGCGTGCGCAGTGGCCGACAAATGAACCAGCAAGACTGCGATAGTGAGCGAAGATAAAGCAACACGCATGCTCAACGATCCTTGTTGGCAGATTGATCTAGCCGTTGTAGGCCAAGAAGTGCTTCGGTCAGGTAGCGTGCCAAGTAGTTTTGGCGTCGCTCCAACTGTGCACGGATACGAGCTTTGAGCGCAGTTTCATCTTGCGTTTCAGCCTGCTCAAACTGTTGCTTGATACGCTCATATTGTTTACGCGCATCAGCCAAGCGCAGTTTATCATCGGCATCAGCTAAAAGATTTGATTCTAATGACAAAAGCCGCTGTTGATAGTGTACAAGGCGCTCACTCAGGAGTTGGGTTTGCCGCCGTTGCTGTAAGATCGAAAAAATATCTGCCTGATCGAGCAACTGTGCCCAAAGCCCATCTTGCTCACCTTGTGGCAAGGGTGGTGGCGGCAATAGTATAGGATCAATTTGTCCGGTCGGGAACCAGCTGAGTACATCCCGTTGATCAAGGCTACTGAGCAGGTCATTGAGGCGAGCGGCTTGCGCTTTATACAGACGGCTGGCTTCGCTGTAGCGTTCACGCGCTTGTGGGCTATTTTGCTCTTCTAATGCCCGTGCAGCCAGTAGCCAGCCTTCTTGTACTAATAAATCAGCAGCGTGGCGACGTGACAGTTCGGTCGCAAAATTATAGCTGCGCTGAAAATCACCGAGCTGATAGTACACGTGCGCGCTGGTCAATAGCGCCTGATTACTATACGGACTGTCGAGTCGGACGTTACGCAGGGTGTCGCGTGCCAATTCGCTTTGTTGGTCAGTGAGACGTAAAAATGCCAGTGAGAGGGCGATTTTATCGCGGAGGTTGAGCCTTTCTGTTTCGATAATATCTTCAAACTCAAGATCTTTGTCGCCGCTGCTGACCGATAGATAGCTTAAGCGAGTTGGGGTATTGAGATCAGGTTTTTTGCTGTCACTGCTGAGGAATTCGAAAAAACCAGTTTTTTCGGCTGCAATCTCTTGACGTGATTGGACAATGAGCGGAATAACCGGTTCTTGGTTTTTGAGTAGTTTATCCATGATATCAATGGCCACGGCACGGCGTTGTTTAACTTGTGCTTCGGACAAGGCTTGCTGGGGGCGTGACTCAGGTCGTAACAGTGCTAAGGCAAGATTATAACGTGCCATGACCCGAAAAAAAGGTGAGCTGGTTTGGAATGATTGTAGGAGCTCGATGGCATCATCGGTGCGACCTTCACGCAGCAAGATATTGGCCACCATAATCACGCGTTCACTGTCTTGTGATGGAGTGAGTAGTTGTGGCGGCTGACGCAGTAGGTTTAAAGCCAGCGAGTTTTGTTGGTTCTGGTACAGCAGTTTGCCATAACGCAGCCATGGGGCATTGCGATGGCTGGTCAGCACATCACTGCTGCGAATCCGGTTTAAGGCGGCATCTGCTTCACGCACGAGCCCATAGCGAGCATATAGATCACTTAATAGTACATTCATGGATCCCGTCGCCTGTAGTTCAAGGCGTGGATTACCCAAAAAGGTGGTCAGTGCATCATAGGGCTGATTCTGATAATGGTAATACAGCGCGTGCGTAAAATGTGCATCGCGCACGTCGCGTTGCTGCGTCACGGTGTTTGCGGCCTGTGCAGTGGTGACACTGAGTATGCTCAGCAGAAGTGGGCTGATCCAGCGCAAAATCGGGCGAGTTTTAATCATAATCTGGCCACTCTACCCAACGAAATTGTGAGGGGTTAACTCGATTTGGTTCGATCCATTGAATGCCAACGACATGCCGATTCTGATGTTTATTCAGGCTGATTCGTTCTTGTAGTACGGCTGTTGCCGCCCCATGATCGGGTAACAGCTCAATCATCAGTTGATGATTGCCACGTGGTAGATTGTCTGCCCACAGTGCAAATTTGCCACCTTGTCGGAGGCTGTCCAATTGTGCTTGGTCAAGACGTTTTTCAGACACTAATCGACCATCGACCGACAGTTTAAGCGTCAAAGTCTTGGCTTCCAGCGTGGATGACATGCCAAACAGCACGAGACTCCGCTTTGGAAATAGTAGCTTTTGCTCCATCCGCGACAATTCGCGGTCAAGCTGAAGGACGTCTGACTTGGCAGTTTCAAGGTTGGCAGCCTCAGGCAATACTGGCTCAGCCCATGTCAATGGGGTATGAGCAGCACAGACAATGAGAGCAGCGACGATTCCTTGTCTAATGATTGGTTGCCATGCCAACCCGTCTTGATATGCGGGTGGTTGATGCACGGTTATTTTGATCCATCGCAATTGGGATAATTCCAACGCAGATTAAGGCATAATTCGGCCTCATAAGTCAAAATGCTGCGCGACGTAGTGTGATGTAGTTGGCGTTTTGCGGGGATTATTGAGACGGAGTGAAACGATGCAATGTGTTGTTGATGAAAATTTAGCCTATGCCGAATATTTTTTTTCGGAGCATCAGGTCGTTAAAAAAGCTGGCAGAGGTATACAAACTGCGGATTTACGTCATGCAGAGGCCTTGTTGGTGCGCTCGGTGACACAGGTGACGTCACAGCTGCTGGCAGGAACGGCGGTAGGTTTTGTGGGCAGTGCAACCATTGGTACTGATCATTTAGATCTGGCTGGACTGGCACAGATCGGCGTGACAGTCGCCAATGCCGCAGGTTGTAATGCCCAAGCGGTGGCCGAGTATGTGGTCACGGCAATCGTGACTTTACGTCCTGAAGTGCTGACGGCTGGCGCAGATTTTTGTTTAGGTGTGGTCGGATTGGGTAATGTCGGGCAGCGTTTGGCACGATTGGCGGGTCGATTAGGCTGGCGGGTCGTTGGTTATGATCCCTTGCACTCTCCAGACGGGATTGAGCAGGTCAGTTTGGCGACCTTGCTGGCCACGTCAGATGCCGTATCGCTGCATGTGCCGATAGTCAAACATGGCGACTATCCCACCTATCATCTGATTGCGGCGGCTGAGTTGGCCTTGATGCCGACCCAGAGTCTTTTAATCAACAGTTCACGCGGTGCGGTGGTGGCTGAGGCTGATCTGCTGGCCGATATTCAGCGCACAGGACGGCGCGTGGTGCTGGATGTCTATGAGCATGAGCCGCGTATTTCGGCGCAGTTATTGGCGCATTTGGCGTTAGCCACGCCACATATTGCAGGCTACAGCTTAGAGGGCAAGGCACGCGGCACTGAGATGGTTTATCAGGCGTTTTGCAAGTGGCAAGGTGTTGCGCCCGTCCGTCACATGCAGGAGGTGATGCCTGCTGCGCCACGTTGGTTTGACGGCAGACCGTTAACCGTTCAATTGGCTGAGTTATTACCGCAACTGTATGATATTCGCCGTGATGATGCGGCGCTACGGGCGTGTGTTCGGGATGGCTGGGTCGATGCGGCCAGTTTTGATCGGTTACGCCGTGATTATCCGCTGCGGCGTGAGTGGGCAGCGTATGGAGATGTGATCTGATGTCTGAGCAAAATTTGGTTGATTTTCGACCGTCGGCTAGTCGTGCAGCCTTGCAAGCGCGTGCCAAGCTGTATGCGCAGATTCGTCAGTTTTTTACCGAACGCGATGTATTAGAAGTCGAAACGCCGATTTGGTCACAGGCTGCGGTGACCGATCTGCATCTTGCGTCTGTGCCTGCCCAAGTGCAGCTTGATGGGCGTAACGTGCAGGGTTATTTGCACACCTCGCCTGAGTTTGCCATGAAGCGCTTGGTGGCGGCCGGTTATGGGTCGATTTTTCAGATCTGTAAGGTGTTCCGCGATGCCGAGCGCGGGCGGCGGCACAATGTCGAGTTTTCCATGTTGGAGTGGTATCAGCCTGATTGGACACTGCCGCAACTGATGCAGGAGCTGACCGAGTTACTGTCGCGGCTGTTCGGTCAACCCGTTGAACCTGAAATCCGCAGTTATCGCGAGGCGTTTTTGGCGCGGGTGCAGCTAGATCCGATGACCGCGAGTGTCAAGCAGTTAAAAGACCGAGCGCGTGATTTGGGCTTAAATATTGATCTGGGTGAGGATCGGTTGGCGTGGTTGGATTTGATTTTTTCGCATTTCGTTGAGCCGACGTTAGGGATTGACGCGCCGCTGTATCTGACTGAGTTTCCAGCGGCGATGGCGTCACTGGCGCAGGT
>JBBKWW010000100.1:0-4996 GCA_037969155.1 Moraxellaceae bacterium | reverse complement strand
CTAAAATCACGGACTAAGCTAACAGTATCTCCAGCCGCCGCCATCACATCAAATACACAAATGGTGGCGTTTCTAGCCGCCCAAGCAGGATTGGACAAACAAACAACACAACACAGCATGAAGGCACGAATCATAGTCACTCTACTCTCGATCAAAAGGTGGACAAAAAACGAAATTGCGCCATCTTAAAAGAATCTTGAGTGCCGACAAGTAAAAACCACGATTACCGATTAAAGGTCGATATTTCAGCCCAAAAAAATGAATCCAAACTTTTGCTAATTACTGTTTTTAGGCAGGCTATTTAAATAGAGGCCAACTGTGCTTGATAACCAGACTGCCAGTCTGGATAGCGCAAACAATAACCGGAGGCCAGTAGTCGCTGATTATTGAGTCGCTTGCCGGATATCTCACAGTATTCTTGCGGCACCATTGGCACACGAAGCTGTGCAGCCAGACCTGCCAGCACTTCATCTTGCACGACGGGCTGGCTATCGGTCACGATATAACAGGGTTGCAGATTGATCTGATCCGCCAAATAAGCCAGAAAACGAGCCAAATCCTCACTATGAATCCGATTCGTCCATGCTTGTGTGGCCACTGGACGACCGCTACGCAGCCAATTAATCAAACGCAGGCGACCTGCGCCATAAATGCCACTCGGTCGAATCAGCACCAGTTGTTCTGGATAGGCCTGCCGCCATAATCCTTCTGCCTCTAGTAACACCTGACCGTTATAACTACGGGGCTGCGTTGGTGAGCTTTCGTCGATCCACTCGCCTTGATGCTGACCGTACACACTGGTCGATGAAATAAAGTATAGTCGCTGTAGCGGATGCACTGACAAGGCCTGTCGTAATGGTTCAATACTGTCAAGAAATGTCTGTCGATAGCTGGCCTCATCACGGTGATCTGGCGTTAGAATCACATAGGCCTGTTGAATCGGAGCAACGTCAGATAGGTCCGCCTGTTGTACTGCTTGTGCCAGCATATTGACACCAGCGACTTGCACTGTGCTGCGCCGCAAACCAGTCACTTGATGCCCTTGAGCCAGCAACTGCGCTGCCAACTGTTGGCCTAGCGCGCCCATCCCAACGATTAAACTGTGCATACTATTCCTATGACTAAGCAGACTGACGTGCCATGAGTATACCGATTCGACAACTGCATGGGGTTGGTGAAGCCGTCGCGCAGTTACTGGCCAAACTGAACATCCACCATAGCGATGATTTGTTATTTCACCTACCGCGCGACTATGAAGATCGCAGTCGTATCATCGCGATGGCCGAGCTACAAGCGGGGCGCAGTGTGCTGCTCGAAGGCCATGTACAAGCGGTAGAGTCTCAAAATGGCCGTCGTCCGTCATTGGCAGTAAAACTCTCAGACGGTTCAGGTCAGGTGACGTTACGTTTTTATCATGTATACAATGGCTTAAAAGAAAAATTCGGTATTGGACAAGTTTTTAGAGTATTTGGTGAAATTCGGCTCGGCGCACGCGGCTTAGAGTTGTACCACCCTGAAGTCAAAGCCGTGGCTATCGACAGCGGACTACCGCCAGCGCAGCTCAGCGCGATTTATCCAACGACTGAAGGCTTGAGCCAAACCAAACTGCGAAGTCTGGTCGATCAAGCGCTGCAACAAGCGGGTCAGCTGACTGAACTACTGCCCGCGCCACTCGCCCAAGCCTACCAACTGCACGCGGCTCTGCGTTATGTGCATCAGCCACCGCTCGACACCGACCTTGCGCAACTGTCACAAGGCCGCCATCCGGCACAACAACGCCTGATTATTGAAGAGCTGATCACGCATCAGATCAGCTTACTCAGCCGACGACAATTTGTACAAGCTGCACGCGCCCCTGCCTGCCCACTGGCCAAACGCAGCCGACTCGACAAGCAACTGTTGGCTGGCCTACCGTTTAAACCGACTCGCGCCCAGCAACGGGTCAGTGCCGAAATCGCAGTTGATCTGGCGCGGCCACAGCCGATGCTACGCTTGGTACAAGGCGATGTGGGCTCTGGTAAGACCTTGGTCGCTGCCCTCGCCGCGTGCCAAGTGCTACAGGCAGGCTATCAAGTAGCACTCATGGCACCAACTGAGCTACTGGCCGAACAGCACCTGTCCAACTTTCAAGGCTGGCTTGAGCCGCTTGGCATTCAAGTCGGCTGGCTATCCGGTAAACAAAAAGGCAAAGCACGGCAAGCTGCCGAGCAAGACATCTTAAACGGCACCACTCGACTGATCATCGGCACCCACGCGCTGTTTCAAGACAGCGTTCAATTTGCGCAACTTGGACTGGTGATTATTGATGAGCAGCATCGGTTTGGCGTGGATCAACGGCTGGCTTTACGTGAAAAAGGCGTATCTGGCATGAGTCCACATCAACTGGTAATGACTGCAACACCGATTCCGCGCACCCTTGCGATGAGCGTGTATGGTGATCTGGATACCTCGGTCATCGACGAACTGCCCAAAGGCCGTAGTCCAATTACCACCGTAGCCGTACCGTTTGAGCGGCGTGCGGATGTGGTCGAGCGCGTCGCGGTCAATTGTAGCAATGGTTGCCAAGCCTATTGGGTCTGTACCTTGGTCGAACAGTCGGAAAGTCTAGATGCACAAGCGGCCGAACAAACCTATGCCGAGCTGTGTCTAAGCCTACCGAATCTCCAGATCGGCCTGGTACATGGCCGCATGAAAAGCAATGAAAAACAACAGATCATGCACGCTTTTAAAGCCAACCAGCTGCAACTGTTGATTGCGACCACCGTGATCGAAGTCGGTGTAGACGTGCCAAATGCCTCGCTGATGATTATTGAAAATGCCGAGCGGCTGGGTTTATCACAGCTGCACCAATTACGAGGTCGCGTCGGACGTGGCTCAACTGCCAGTTATTGTGTTTTACTCTATAAATCACCGCTATCGGCCAACGGCACAGCGCGACTACGCACCTTACGCGAGAGTACCGATGGTTTTGTGATCGCCGAAAAAGACCTTGAACTGCGCGGCCCCGGCGAACTGCTTGGCACTCGCCAAACTGGGATTTTGGGCTTTCGAGTGGCACAACTAGAGCGTGATCAGCACCTGCTGGTTGCCGCCCAGCAAGCAGCCACCTTGATCTTGCGCGACTATCCGCAGCAAGTCGAGCCATTACTGCAACGCTGGCTGCCTGATGCTCCCCGCTATGCCAGAGTTTAAGCATGCGCTGGTTTAATTTGCCCAAACATGACTATCGATCAGCTTGGATCAGCGCATGACTGTACGTCAGTTTTGGCCATTTCAGCCCCGTTGTCGCCTGTGTAACTTACAGCCCGCCATGCCCGTCACTGCACTGTGTCAAGGCTGCCATCACGACCTGCCATGGCGGCGACAACCGATCTGCTTGGATCAAACTGATATCCACATTATTTTTGATTACCAATGGCCGATAGACCGCCTGCTGCATTTATTCAAATACCAACAACGGCTGGATCTCCTGCCGATTTTGCGGGATGCACTACAACAGCAAACCCGACTGGAGGTGGATGCCATTGTGGCGATGCCCTGTAGCGCCACGAGACTGCGCCAGCGCGGCTATAATCAAGCGCACTTAATCGCCCAACAACTCAGCCAGCTCTGGCAGCTGCCGATTTGGCCGCATTTGCATCGGATTAAACACCAGCCTGCACAACAACGTCTCGACCGTGCGGAACGACTCAGCAACCTACAAGATGCGTTTGCAGTCACCCCACAAGAGCTGCCACCCACACGCCTATTGCTGATTGATGATGTACTCACCACCGGTAGTAGCTTTTGTAGTGCCGCAAGTACACTACGCCAAGCAGGTGCCGTACATCTGCAAGGTCTGATCATCGCCAGCCATCATCAAACCAGTAAGACAAACGGCTTAAATTAAGCTGGTTTGATCGCTGATGCCTCGTTAGAATGCCTTGCGCATTTGCCGGCCCACCCTGCGGTTGACCTCGCACCTGCCACACCCTGATCGCAGACGTATCCCCCGCATAGATTTGGCTGAGGTTGACATGCACGAAACACCCGACCAACAAACTGATGATATTCAAAAGCTGCTGCGTAAAATCCAAGGATTATTAGCACGTCATCGCCTGGTCGAAAGTCTCGTGCATCGCCAACACATGCATCGGCAAGAACTGGTCGACCATCTGGTGCACAAACAAAATCTATCTGAACTACAAAAGCTCCTTGATCGACTACATGCAGCGGATATTGCGTTTATTCTCGAAGGCTTACCGATTGATGATCGGTTGCTGGTGTGGGAAATGGTGCAGGCTCGGCACGATGGCGAAATCCTATTAGAAGTTTCTGATGCCGTGCGTGAGTCGCTGATCGAAGCGATGGCTCATAGTGAAATCAAAGCCGCCGCCGAAACACTGGATGCAGATGAACTCGCCGACCTTGCACCTGACTTGCCGCCTGAGGTCATGCAGGATGTGTTTTCCTCCCTAGAACCAGAGGAACGCGCGCAAGTCCACGCGGCCATGTCATATGCCGAGGACACAGTGGGCGCCTTGATGGATTTCGACATGGTGACGGTACGTGAAGACGTGACCATCAAAGTCGTGTTGCGCTATTTGAGACGTTTTGATGAACTGCCTGAACATACCGATAAAATTTTTGTGGTCGATAGAGACCAACATTTACAAGGCATTCTCACCCTAGAGACGCTACTGACCAGTCAGCCGAAAACCCCCGTCAGCGAGGTGATGAAAAGTAAAAATATCATCAGCTTTGAACCGAATGATGATGCCGATGAAGCGGCACAAGCCTTTGAACGCTATGACTTGATTTCCGCACCAGTGGTCGATAGCGACCGACGGGTTATTGGCCGACTGACGGTGGTCGATATCGTCGATTACGTCCGTGAAGAGTCCGACTATGAGATTCTCAGCAATGCCGGTCTACGCGAAGGCGAAGATATTTTTGCCTCAGTCTGGGATTCGGTCAAAAACCGTTGGGTCTGGCTGGCGATTAACATGGGCACGGC
>JBBKWW010000099.1:0-15992 GCA_037969155.1 Moraxellaceae bacterium | reverse complement strand
ATCATGTGCTGACAGGAGTGGATGAGTATGTTGAAATTTTATGCTGAACGGATTTTTCCGCATGTGTTAGATCGTGTGATGCAGATTGATAGCCTGACCGAGCTACGCCAACAATTGATTAGCCCGATTAGTGGTCATGTGGTGGAAATTGGTTTTGGAACAGGCTTGAATTTGCCTTTTTATGGCGCGGGTGTGCTGAGCCTGACCACTGTTGATCCGAGTGTTGGTGTGGCCAAATTGGCTGCATTACGTATGCAGAATATTCGCTTCTTGATCCAACAAAAGCTGATCAGTGCTGAGCGATTGCCGTTTGAAGATGCCAGTGTAGATACGGTGGTATCCACGTGGACGCTGTGCAGTATTCCCGATGTCGAGCGGGCCTTACAGGAGATCAAGCGGATTCTCAAACCCGAAGGCGTGTTTCATTTTGTGGAACATGGCTTATCTGACAAGCCGACAGTTGCCCGCTGGCAACATCGGTTAACGCCGATTCAAAAAATCGTGGCCGATGGCTGTCATCTGAACCGTGATATGGTGGCACTGATCAATCAGGCTGGTTTTACCTGGATCGAGTGCCAACAACACGACGTGGTGGGGGTGCCAAATATTGGTAACCCAATGACCTTGGGTCGCGTGACACCGAGTGTATAATCGCGTCACTTGATTCATCTCAAACAGGAGTTTAGCCGATGAGCCTGAAATGGACAGATTCACTGGAAATTGCGATTAGCCTGATTGAGGCTCATCCCGAGGTCGATCCGAAGACCATTCGGTTTACCGATTTACACCGTTGGGTGCGCGAGCTGCCTGAGTTTACCGATGATCCAGAGCGTTCAAATGAGCGGATTTTAGAAGCGATTCAGATGAATTGGATTGATGAGGCGGAGTAAGCCGCCCAATGCGGTGTGCCATGACCAGACAATCGGGCAGAACACTATCTTTGTCTGGTCACCTCGCTATAATACGCAGCGAATTTAGTTTCCCTTAGCCTCACCAAAATGGAGCCTCACATGGCCGTTGAACGTACTCTCTCGATTGTTAAGCCAGACGCTGTTGGCAAAAACCACATTGGCGATATTTTTGCACGCTTTGAAAAAGCGGGCTTAAAAATTGTTGCGACCAAAATGAAGCAATTGTCTAAAGCGGAAGCCGAAGGCTTTTATGCTGAACACAAAGAGCGTGGCTTCTTTGCTGATCTGGTCAGCTTCATGACGTCAGGTCCAGTGGTTGTTTCTGCGCTAGAAGGCGAGAACGCTGTTTTGGCACATCGTGATATTTTGGGTGCGACCAACCCAAAAGACGCAGCACCAGGCACGATTCGTGCTGATTTTGCGACCAGTATCGACGAAAATGCGGCACATGGTTCAGATTCAACCACTTCTGCTGCGCGTGAAATCGACTATTTTTTCGCACAAACTGAAGTGTGTCCACGTACCCGCTAATTCAATTGCGGTATCGTGATGTGAGCCGGATGCTCTGATGAGTGTCCGGTTTTTCCTGTTGATGACTGTAAAATAAAGGTAGACCAGCATGAGCCAAATCGAGCAAGACGTGCCGTCTGCGGGGTCTTTGTCGCAAGTGGAGGATGCCATGCAAGGGGTGGTTGCGTCTATTTCCGACAAAGATCGCCTGTCCAAAACCAACCTCTTGGGTCTGAGCCGTACGGAGCTAGAAGTTTTTTTTGAACAGATCGGCGAAAAGAAATTCCGTGCCGGTCAAGTGATGAAATGGATTTACCAGTTTGGTGTCACTGACTTTCAAGAGATGACCAATCTGGCGGGTAAGCTGCGCGCTAAACTGGTGCAGATCGCCTGCGTCAATGTGCCTGAAGTGGTGCATAAACAGTTCTCTACGGATGGCACGCGTAAATGGGTGTTTCGGGTCGGCGATGGTACTGGCTCACTGGTCGAAACCGTATTGATCCCAGCAGATGATAAAACTGGCTCGCGTAAAACCTTATGTATTTCCAGCCAAGTCGGTTGTGCGCTGGATTGTAGTTTTTGTAGTACGGGTAAACAGGGGTTTGAGCGGGATTTGACTGCCGCCGAAATCATCGGTCAGCTGTGGGTGGCCAACCAATCCTATATGGAAGAGGTTGCGGTCAGTGAGCGCACGCGCACCGTGACCAATGTGGTGATGATGGGTATGGGCGAACCGCTGCTCAACTTCGATCCAGTGGTGTCTTCAATGCACATCATGCTGGATGATTTTGCGTATGGCATGTCCAAGCGCCGAGTGACGTTGTCGACTTCTGGCGTGGTGCCGATGATGGATAAGCTGGGCGAACAGATCGATGTGGCGTTGGCGATTTCACTGCATGCGCCGAATGACGAGTTGCGTAATGAGCTGGTACCCATCAATAAAAAGTACCCGCTGGCCGAATTGATTCCAGCCGCACGGCGTTATATCGCTCGCGATGGTGGCTTGGAGAGTGCGCGCAAACACGTCACCATCGAGTACGTGATGTTAGAGGGTGTCAATGATCATCCTGAACATGCCAAACAATTAATACAGCTTTTGCGTGATCTACCCAGTAAGATTAACTTGATTCCATTTAATCCATTTCCGCATGCACCCTACGCACGTTCAAGTCGTAATCGAATCATGGCATTCCAGCGGGCGTTGTCTGATGCTGGCTATGTTTGTACCGTGCGCATGACGCGTGGTGATGATATTGATGCCGCGTGTGGCCAATTGGTCGGACAGGTGGCTGATCGGACTCGCCGTGCAGAGCGTTGGAAGCAGAAGGTTGCGACAGCGGGTGCAGGTGAAATTTTGAGAACCCGAGGTTAAGGTGAAGATAACCATGACCACGACGACAATCACCATGATATTGAAGCGTCCACTTCGCGGGCTGGCAATCGCAGCAGCATTAGCATGGACATTGACCGCGTGCCAAGTGGTACAGCCGGATGGCTGGAGTCGTGATCCTGAGCAGGCGGCGCGCACGCGAACCGCGATTGCGGCACAATATATTCAGTCTGGTGAGTTAGATGCTGCGCAGCGGCATTTACAGCAAGCACTAGATGCTAATCCGCGCTCGGCAGCAGCCCATAACATGATGGGGATTTTGTTGCAGACCGAAGGCAGTGTATTGAATTTACAGCGTGCCGAGCAGTCGTATCGTCGGGCGATTGAGCTTGAGCCAGATTTTGCGCAAGCACACAATAATTACGGTGTGTTTTTGTCCAAGCAGCAGCGTTATCCTGAGGCATTGCAGCGGTTTGAGGTGGCAGGCACGACTTTGGGCTATGAAGGTCGTTCCGATGCATTGGAAAACCTAGGCCGCACCGCGCTGCTAGTCGGCGATTCTGCCCGCGCCAAAAAAGCCTTTGAACAGTCGATTCATGCTGATCGTGGTGCAGTGAGTGCCCGCTATGAATTGGCGCGGTTGCTGCTGGATGAAGGGCAGCTCAGCGACGCGAGTCGGATTTTTAATGAGTATCGACAGTTATTAGGCCGCACCGCATTAGATCCCAATAGCTTGTGGCTGGGTATGCGAATCGCACGCTTACAGCAAGATCAGTCACACTTGCAGGATTATGCCTTGCAACTCCAACAGCGCTATCCCAATAGCGAGCAATATCAGCGTTATCTCAAAATTTTACAGACACCGGGAACAGCATGGAAATAAATCAATCCTCTTCTTCAGGCAGTGGCGGTTTGCCTTTGGGTAATGGCCAAAAGCCTGGTGAACGGCTACGACAAGTTCGTTTGTCGCAAAAACGTGAGCTCAGTGATGTGTCGCGTGAGCTGAACATTCCGCAGCATCTTTTGTTGGCACTGGAAGCGGATGATTATGACGCATTGCCGCAGGCGGCTTTCGTGCGTGGTTACTTGCGCAGCTATGCTAAGTTTTTGGGCGTCGATGCCAATGCTCTCGTGGTGCGTTTTACCGAGGTTTACACCGCTGATACAGGGCGTACCGCCACACAAATGCTCGATGATTCCCCACTAAAGCCATTGGCAAAAATCGGCAGTCGTCAACAGAAGCGCAATTGGCGTTGGTTACGTTGGGTCATGCTGCTGTTACTGGCGACTACACTGCTGTATGCACTGGTACAGTGGCTGAGTGATGGTGTAAAAACCGCCGGTTCAGTGGATCCGGTGCAGCCGATATCAACTGAAACGCTTGAGGTTTTACCGATTCCACAAGTCACAGCGCAGAGTGTCACCACGCCGACGACATTGCCGATTCAAACTGCGCCAGCCAGCCAGTCAGATCGTTTGCTGATTCAACTCAGTCGTGCCGCCACTGTGCAGGTTAAAGATGCGACGGGCAAAGACTTATTGTCTGGTCGTCAGGACGCCACACAGCCATTACAGATTGATGGACAGTCACCTTTTAGTATTACGCTGCCTGAGGCAGAGGCCGTGCAGCAACTCAGCTTAAACGGTGAGCAGGTGAGCTTGAGCCCTTATATCGTCAATGGTCGCGCCGATTTTCGGCTATCCCGTTAGTGCTGTGATCCATCCAATTTTGAGGTCATTCCTATGCAGCAAAGTCCGATTCAACGTCGCCTAACACGTAAAATTCGGGTCGGCTCGGTGTATGTCGGCGGTGATGCACCGATCACCGTGCAAACCATGACCAATACCGATACGAGTGATGTGGCGGCGACGGTGGCACAGATTCAACGCTGTGTGAATGCCGGTGCGGATATTGTGCGGGTGTCGGTGCCGAGTATGGATGCGGCGGTGGCATTTGGACAGATTCGCCAGCAAGTCAGTGTGCCGTTGGTGGCGGACATTCACTTTGATCATCGGATTGCACTGGCGGTTGCTGATTACGGTGCAGATTGTTTACGCATTAACCCCGGTAATATTGGCAGTGATGATAAAGTGCGCGAAGTGGTGGCGGCTGCGCGGCATCATGGCATTTCGATCCGAATTGGAGTGAATGCCGGTTCGCTCGAAAAAGACTTGCAACTGAAATATCGTGAGCCGACGGGTCAAGCCTTGCTTGAGTCCGCTATGCGGCATATTGACATTTTAGATCGCTTGAATTTTCATGAATTTAAAGTCTCTGTGAAAGCCAGTAATGTTTTTTTAACCCTCGATGCCTATCGGTTATTGTCGGCTCAGGTCGATAATCCGCTGCATCTTGGTGTGACTGAAGCAGGGGTGTTTCGCTCGGGTACGGTCAAATCCGCGATTGCGCTTGGTGGGCTGTTGCTTGATGGTATCGGCGATACCTTGCGGGTTAGCCTTGCTGCTGAGCCAGAAGATGAGGTCAAAGTCGGCTTTGATATTTTAAAATCGCTGAATATTCGTTCCAATGGTATTAATTTTATCGCGTGTCCAAGCTGTTCTCGTCAAGAGTTTGATGTGATTCGGGTGATGAATGCCTTGGAGGCACGTCTGGAAGATGTGCGTGAACCGATGGATGTGTCAGTGATCGGTTGCAAAGTGAATGGACCGGGCGAAGCCAAGGAAGCGGATATTGGCGTAGTCGGTGCAGCCCCGCGCTCACTGGTGTACCAAAATGGCGAAAAAAGTCATTTAATCGATACCCATAACTTAGTGGATGATATTGAGCGGATGGTCCGTGCCAAAATCGTCGAGCGTGAGGCACAGCGTGCCAATGAAATTATGCGTACTGGCTCGACTGACTAAAGGAATTTGAACCCAAGATGAGTACGATTCAAGCCATTAAAGGCTTTAATGATATCTTACCAGCCGAGTCACTGCGCTGGCGTGCGCTAGAGCAAACGCTGGCCAAGCTGATGGATCAATACGGCTACCAACAGATTCGCCTGCCGATTGTGGAAGAAACTCGCCTGTTTAAACGTGCGATTGGCGATGCTACCGATATTGTCGAAAAAGAAATGTACACGTTTTTAGACAAGAGCGATCCACCGGACTCTTTGACATTGCGGCCAGAAGGCACGGCCAGTTGTGTGCGGGCGATGTTAGAGCATAATCTGCTGCGCAGTGCGACGCCACGCCTGTGGTATAGCGGCCCGATGTTTCGCTATGAAAAACCGCAAAAAGGCCGTTATCGGCAGTTTCATCAGTTTGGCGTTGAAACCTTTGGCGTGGCGACAGCTGATCAAGATGCTGAATTGATCATACTGACCGCACGCTTGTGGCAGCAGCTGGGCTTGGCCGATAAAGTGCAGCTTGAGCTGAACACACTGGGTGAAAGCGCCGCTCGTCAACAGTATCGCGACGCGCTGGTTGCCTATTTAGATGTGCAACGTGAGCAACTCGATGCTGATAGTCAGCGCCGCCTCAGCACCAATCCGCTCCGGATTTTGGACAGCAAAGATGCGGCGACCCAAGCGATTTTGCAGCATGCTCCGCAGTTGTATGATTTTTTAGATGCGGCGTGTTTAGCACATTTTGAGCAGCTTAAAGCCTATCTACAGGCGGCAGGCATCGCCTATGTGATCAACCCAAAACTGGTGCGGGGTTTAGATTACTACAACAAAACCGTGTTTGAATGGACCACGACGGCCTTGGGTGCACAAGGTACGGTGTGTGCGGGCGGTCGTTACGATGGCTTGGTGGGTCAGCTCAAAGGCAAGCCGGAGCAGTCCGTGCCAGCGGTGGGTTTTGCGCTGGGTATGGAGCGCTTGTTACTGCTGTTGGAGCAAACCGATCAAGTGATAGATGCATCAGAGTGTGATGTGTTTTTACTGGCTGATCCGCTACATCATCTGGCAGCGAGTGTCTTGGCGGAGCAGTTGCGTGATGCTGAGCCACAGTTACGGTTGAAGCTAGGTGCCGCAGCTGGTCTCAAAAGCCAGATGAAAAAAGCGGATCAATCGGGCGCGACACTGGCGTTGATTTTGGCGGCGAACGAAGTTCAGCAACACACGGTGACGGTCAAGTTTTTAGCAAGTGGTGAGCAGGCCGTTTGGTCACAACAGGGATTGGCGGCACAGCTGGCCGATTATTTACAGATTGCGAGAACATAGGAGTCAGACGTGGCTGATTATTTAACTGATGAAGATCAGGTCGAACGGCTAAAACGCTGGGCAAAAACCTATGGTGGCGCTGTGGTTACGGGCTTGCTGATCGCCTTGATTGCGTATTTTGGTTGGAGCTACTGGCAAAAAAGCCAGCAGGCATCACAATCTGTGGTTGCGGCAGAATATCAGCAGCTACAAGATGCCTATACCGAGACTGAGCAAGCGCCAGAAGACCAAGCCTTACAAACTGAGTTTTTGTCGTCGGCTGATCGTCTCGTGAAAGCCAATCCAGATACAGCTTATGCGTTCCACAGCTTACTGTTACAGGCGCGCGCTGCCATGGATCGCGCGGATTATCCGACTGCTGTGCAAGCCCTACAGCAAGCTGCGAGCCAAAATATTGAAGATACTGGCTTGATTCAACTGGCACAGCTACGTTTAGCACGGGTACAAGTGCAACAAAAGCAGCCAGATGAAGCGCTTGCAACATTAGCCAAAATCACTGATCCCGCGTTTGCACCGAGTGCGCAAGAGCTTAAAGGCGATATCCTGTTCCAAAAAAATCAGCTTGAGCCCGCCAAAGTAGCCTATCAAGTGGCATGGGATGCGCTGGCCAAGCGTGAAGAGCCACGCGAGTTATTGCGGGTTAAAATGCAAGCGATTGGCATGATGGCAGATGATATTGAGATTGCTAGCCCACTGATCGATGATGGAGCAAGTTCATGATGCGATTCAATGTGCAACCTTTCGGCTTCAAGCCACTTACGGCCACGCTACTGTTGAGTAGTGTGCTGTTGGTGATGGGCTGTAGCAGTAGCTTAAAGCCAGTACAGCATAAACCTGCCAAACTGCCTAAACTGAGTCAGCCGATGCAAGGCTTGAGCAGCATCTGGCAGGAGCGAATCGGTGGCGCGATGAAAGCCGATCCGCTGCGCTTACAAGTTGCAATTTTGGATGGTGTGACGCTGGCTGCCAGTCGCAATGGTGATGTGGAAGCATGGTCAGCGACGGGGCAGCGATTATGGCAACGTGATCTTAAGCAGCCGATCAGTAGTGGTGTGGCAGCAGCAGCAGATCTTGCTGTTGTGACCACGCGCAGTGGCCAAGTCATTGCATTAAACCCCAAAACTGGCGAAACCCGCTGGACGGCCCAAACCACCGCATCGGTGCTGAGCCCAGCGTTGATCGATGTTGATCGGGTGGTATTAGTCGCCAGTGACGGCTCAGTGACAGGGCTTGAGCAAGCCACAGGTAAACAGGTCTGGAGCTTTACCATTGCAGTGCCGAGTTTAAGTGTGCGAGGGACGGCAGCACCGGTTTTGTTTGATCAAAGCACGGTGATTGTGGCGGGTGCCAGCGGCCGGATTTATGGTTTAGATTTACGCACCGGTATTCCGCGTTGGGAACGTCGTGTCGCGGTGAGTAGTGGCCGTACTGATGTGCAACGGCTGATTGATATTGATGGTGATCCATTGGTGTCTGGCCGCCAGTTGTATGTGATCAGCTATCAAGGCCAGATCGTTGCAATTGATCTCGATAGTCAGCGTGTGCGTTGGGATACGGATAGCAGCAGTTTACGGGGTTTGGCCACTGGGCTGGGCAACGTATATGCCGCGACGACCGATGGACATATACAAGCGTACGATGAAAAAGACGGTCAGTTACTGTGGGAAATTAAAGACCTTGCCTATCGGCAGCTCTCTAATCCTGTGGTACTCGGCCGTTGGCTGGTGGTTGGCGATTATGATGGCTATCTGCACATCATTGAGCAAACCGAAGGCAAAATTGTTGGCCGAGTCCGCACCCGTGGTGCGATTCGACAACTTAACGTGATCGACGACCAATTATTGGTCAACAGTGCCACTGGGGCACTGAGTATCTGGCGAGCATCTTAATCTCTATGAAACCTGTTATCGCCTTAATTGGTCGGCCAAACGTGGGTAAATCCACCTTATTCAACCAAATTACCAAAACTCGCAACGCCCTCGTCGCTGATTTACCGGGGTTAACCCGTGATCGGCAGTATGGTGATGCAACTTTCGAAAATAAATCGTTTATCGTGGTCGATACCGGCGGCATTGGCGAAAACGAAGGTGGTATTGATTCATATATGGCGGAGCAGTCGCGCACCGCGGTTGAAGAAGCCGATATCATTTTGTTTATTGTTGATGCACGGGCAGGGCTACTGGCTTCTGACGAGCAAATTGCGTCAAGTCTGCGTGCGTTGGGCAAAAAAATTCATTTGGTCGCCAATAAAGTTGATGGCGTACATGCCGAAGCTGCGGTCGGTGAGTTTTTTAAACTCGGCTTTGGTGAGCCGCATCATGTCGCGGCGAGTCATGGTCGTGGTGTTAGTCAGCTCATCGAAGATGTGCTGTTTGATCTGCCTGAAGACGTGCCGCTAGACGAAGAAAAAGTTGCACCTGGCTTGCGGATGGCGATTATTGGTCGTCCGAACGTCGGTAAATCCACCTTGGTCAATCGCCTACTCGGCGAAGATCGGGTCATTGTGTTTGATATGCCAGGCACCACGCGGGATAGTATTTATATTCCGTTTGAGCGTCAGGGTAAGCAGTACACGTTGATTGATACGGCTGGGGTGCGTCGTCGCGGCCGGATTGAAGAAGTCGTCGAGAAGTTTTCGGTGGTTAAAACCCTACAAGCGATGAAAGATGCGCATGTGGTGGTGGTGGTGGTCGATGCACGCGAAGGTGTGGTTGAGCAGGATCTGCATCTGTTGGGCTTTGCGATTGAAGCGGGTCGTGCGGTGGTGATCGCCATTAACAAATGGGACGGTATGTCCGACTATGACCGTAAGCAGGTGAAGGACGATATCGAACGTCGCTTTGACTTTGCGCCGTGGGTAAAAGTGCATGTGATTTCTGCGTTGCATGGTACGGGTGTGGGTGATCTGTATCCGTCGATTCATAAAGCCTATGAGTCTGCCATGCTCAAAGTTCCCACACATCGCCTGACTCAGATTCTCGAAGACGCAGTGACGCAGCATCAGCCACCGATGGTGTCTGGTCGTCGCATTAAACTGCGTTACGCGCACATGGGTGGTCAAAATCCACCGATTATTGTGGTTCACGGGAATCAGACCGATCACGTGCCTGCCGATTATCGCCGTTATCTCGAAAACGTGTTTCGCAAGGTGTTTAAGCTGCAAGGTACGCCAGTACAGATCGAGTTTAAGAGTGGTGAAAATCCATTTGAAGGCCGCAAAACCCAGCTCAACGATCGGATGATGGAACGTAAGCGACGTTATGTGCAGAGCTTTAAGAAACGCGACAAGAAACGCTAGTCTCTGGACTTTAAAAGGAAGGTGACGATGCGTCCGGTCAGTATGCAACATGCAGAGGTTTATCTTCGCAAGATTGTGTTTTGGCCGGTGTTTTGGGTGCTGTTGTTATTACTACTGCTCGATGCTTGGCAGGATGTCAATGCACTGCAACAAGAGCAGGCGTATCGGGCGCAGCGAATCGCTGACTTTTTGGCGATCTCAGCATCACAAGAAGGCTCAACCGGTCGGGATTTTTCGATTTTTCAAGCGCAAGTACAGCGTGTGATGCGCAGTCCTGATGTGCAGTCGATTGTATTTGTACGCAAGCGTCCGACCGTGGCTGACCAAGCCTTATCCTTGTGGAACCTGCCAACAGTGTATTTGCAGCGTTATGCGCCTGTTGAGTTTTTGGTGCTGCCCGAGTCAGGTGCGCGTTATGTACTCGGTGGTTATCTTGAAGTAGAGCTGAGCCTAAGGGGTAGCTTTCAACAGTATCAACGACAATTAAAACAACACCTGTTTTGGTCTGGTGTGGTGCTGGCGCTGTTTTGGTTACTGTTGTGGCGTTGGTCGCGCCGTGCAGTATTGCCACTCCAACGAGTCAATCAAATTGCAGAGCAATTACGACAAGGTCAGCCGGTCATTCATCGAGCGCAGCAACCTACGCTAATTTTTGAATTAAATCAGCTCGAGATGGAGTTAGCTGAGCTATCAGCACAGTGGCAAACGGATCAGCGACAGATAGAGGAGCTGAATTTACAAGTCGAACAACTGTTTCAGCGTGAGCAGATTGCGCAAAGCAGTCGTGATCACTTCCAGTCGATGATTACCCACGAGCTAAAATCGCCGTTGAATGCGATTTTAGGCGGTGTACAGTTATTACAAGCGAGTCGCTTGGATTCACACCAGTCTGACAATCTTAAGCTTATCTCAGACGGTAGTTATTACTTATCACGTCTGTTGGATCAGGTGTTGGCATTGCTGGGCTTAGAGCAGGGCCGAGTGGCGATCCGCTACGAGGCATTTGAGCCGGTGCAGCTATTGACCAATTTGATTGATGAATATCAAAAAATCGCCTTTGCGCAGCAGTTGCCGTTAGAGCTGGATATTCAGCATTCAGCTATTCTGTTACGTGCCGATGTCGGTAAAATTCATCAGGTGTTGCGGGTCCTCCTGGATAATGCCTTTAAGTTTACCGATCAGGGTCATGTGCGGCTGAGTGCACGGACTGAGGTGCAGAGTAATCAGATGGTGGCATGGATTTGTGAGGTATCGGACACAGGGATTGGCATTGAGCCAGCGATTCAAAAAGATATTTTTAAGCCGTTTTTCCAGGCGGACAGTAGCCATAATCGGCAGCATGAAGGTGCAGGCGTGGGCTTGGCCTTGGCGCAGCGGTTAACCCAGATGATGGGTGGTGTGTTGCGTGTATCGAGCCAGCCACAGCAGGGGAGTCAGTTTCAGTTTCGTGTGCCATTGCGGACTTGGCAACAGGTGCATCAGTCAGATAGCTTGTCGAGTCGGCAGATGCTGGTCTACGAAACGGGACTCGCTGGTGAGCTATGCCAACTGCTAGAACAGGCAGGTATGACCGTGCAGCGGGTGCAGTCAATTGAACATGCCTTACGCATTTGTAAGTCTATGTCGATTGATGGCCTGATGATTTGTGTGCATGTGCCCGATATTGCTGTTAAAAAACTACTGACCCAACTGCGGCAGCATGTCCAGCATCAGCATGTGGTGGTGATTCGGGTGGTGCAGCAAGGTATGCCGATTGATCAAGCGCATGGCTATGAATGGGGGATTGACCACTGGTTGATGTTTCCACTGACGCAGCAGCAACTGGTGCAGCAGTTGGATCGGTGGATTGGCTGCTAACACCTGTACAGCAGAACATCACATGAACAGCCTAGTATCGGTGCAGATTGTCTTTTAGTCTGGCTGTGGTTTAAGCGTAAATTCTGACAGGGGTAGGCGATGATCAATATTCGTGAAATCGACCACGTGGTGATTCGGGTCAAAGATTTGGCTCAGATGAAAGCGTTTTATATGGACGTGTTGGGCTGTAGCATTGAGCGTGAAGAGCCAGACGTCGGGCTCTATCAACTACGTGCGGGTGCATCGTTGATCGATTTAGTCCCTGTAACGGGTGAGCTAGGTCGCAAGGGTGGTGCTGCGCCTGAGCCAGATCGTAAGCACAATATGGATCATGTTTGTGTGCGGGTTGAGCCATTCGATGCGCTAGCGATTCAGCAGTTTTTGGCCGAAAAAGGCGTGTCAGCCGGTTCGGTCGAGTCGCGTTTTGGGGCGGAGGGTCGTGGGCCGTCGATTTATGTCGAAGACCCCGAAGGCAACACGGTGGAGCTTAAAGGCGCACCGTGGCCTGTTGCGAGGTAAATTGCCTTAATCCGTTTTGGCCGCCCCAATCGCTTCGGTCAAATGCTTGCGAATGGTGTCGAGGGGTAGTTTTTGTGCGGCCATGCGTTTAGGAATGATCTGCGTGCCTTGCTGACCTTTGA
The DNA here is from genome assembly GCA_037969155.1 of Moraxellaceae bacterium. Lineage (GTDB taxonomy): Bacteria > Pseudomonadota > Gammaproteobacteria > Pseudomonadales > Moraxellaceae > JAYXXU01. The sequence continues at coordinate 3,273 of JBBKWW010000099.1, read as the reverse complement.
CTTGATAAAATAAGTATAAATATTGCTCGGTTTCACGCCATTCAGTGAATTCCTTCCAACCGATCATGCCGCGCGCTTCCTGTCCAGCGGCTGGCATGGCCATGCCTTTCGGAGCCTTCGCGTTGGCCGGCATTTTTTGTATCATCACCAAACCTTGCGGCTGTATGCCGATTTTGATGCCGCCTAGCGGTTGTAGCTCTTGTTTGGTGATTTGGCGTTTGACGTACCATTCCACGGCGTACAAGCGGACAGCGATATAACTGATCGCACCGATCAGCAGCAGCCAAAAGAAGATGGTTGAGTAGCCTTGGAACCAATAAATACCCGCTACACCAGCCAAGGCAACCAACGCCACAATAATCCACGTTTTATGGTTGATATGATTGCTGGTGCGCCATAAGCTGAGCTGTGCGTCGTGCTGTTCGGCAACCGATAGCTCGTAGGGAATGGGTTGCATGGTGTATGGATAGGGTGATGACATAGCGTGGCAAACATCTCAATCAGATCAGCCGCTAGACTAGCCTAAAATCACAGGCTCATAAAGTGGCTGATGCTGTTTTCAGTGTCGGAGGTCGGATCAGTTGGCGTTGGGCATCGTGTAATGCCACCAAGACACTCTGACCGTCGGTATTGACCCGCAGTGCAGCATATTTGGCGTTTTGATAGGCTTCAGCGTGGCCCTCTTGAAAAAAGAAGGATTCTGCCCCCAGCCACAGCTGACCATGACGCTCACGATAGTGCAGCAGGTGTTGTTGTGGCAGCAGCGGCTGACCTCTATACAGTTGCGCCTGAGTGACCACGTGCTGTGTGTCGTACTCAATCAGCAGGTGGCCTTTTGGCGGCAGCACAGCATGTGCCGTGTTGATTTGTTCGGCCAGCTGATCGGCGAGATCATAGCGCAAAATCATATAGTCGCCCTGCATCAGCGAGCGGGGATCGACGGGGGCAAGTTTTAATAGAATCAGTTGGCCATGACTCAGCGTCTGTTGTTTTTGCCAGATCGCAAGATTGACACTACCAAACACCAGCAATCCGCCCAGCAGCAGTACAACACGTGATGAGAATTGTTTCATACGGATTCCTGAACAGGTGGCAGTAATGGATTCGCTATGCGCTGGATCAGCCAGCCACTACCAAGCAACAGCAGGCCAGTCGTGATCATCAGTAGTGATTTTTCGGCCAAACTCAGCTGTAGTGTGTAGTAGAGTAGCCACAGTGCATAGCTTAAAAACAGCACCGCGATGGCCTGAATGCTGGCGCGATCACTGGCAAAACCAATCAATAGCAGTAGCAGCGCAGCGGTAACACTGGCTGGACTGCACACAGCGAGCAGTGCAAGCCCGCACAGCATCAGCAGCCGTTGCAGCATTGACCAATGTTTAAACCACTGACTGAGTTGGGCAATATTGATCAGTAATGCGGCGGCGAGCAAGGTTTGTGCAGGGGTCAATAACCAAAGCAATAATGGGCGGGCAGCGTCACTGTCCCGCAAAAACCACAGTAGCTGTAGATCACTGGTCAGTAGACTACACGGTAACGCCCACAGCACTGCCCATGCCAAGGGTTGCAGCGGTTCTATCACGGGTCGCCGCATCGGTCGCCATAACCAACACAGCAATGCGATCAATACAAACAGATGCAACACCAATGGCAGCGCCCACCACGCCCAACCAAATACCGCAATCGCAGCCAGCCAACGCACAGCAAACTGTTGACTGAGCCAATAACTTAAGCCACTTAATCCCAATTGAATCAGCAGTAACGCCGTAAAATAATGCGTGCTATACGGCTCAATCATGTGAAAGCTGCCAAACAGCACCAGCATTTGTCCAACCAGCCACAGCGCTAGACTAAACTGGCCGATAAATACGCCGTCCGCGCGCAGCCGTGTTTGCAGTGCTAAGCCGATGCTGAACAAGACCACACCAATCCAGAGCCACGCGGGTGAGTCGATATTAAAGGATAAGCTGAGTGCTAAAAATAACAGCAAGAACCACGCGGCCAGCCATGCACCGACCCCCGCCAGAATTTTGGCAAACAGTGGCGTGCTGTACTCAGCGCTATTGCCGTCCAGTGCTAAAATTTTGACTTGATCGGCGTGACTGAGCAGTTGCTGTTGCTCAAGTTGATCGAATATTTCTTGTAAGCTGGGTGATCTGTGTGAATTCATTTGGCCGCTCCCCGCTGAGTGGGTGCGGTTGTTCTCAGCTGTCGTGCGAGATCTTGAAGCCAACGTGCTGCCGCTGTGGCGACTGCTAAGATGATCAACGCAAACAGCAATACCATACTGATATCGTCGAGCCACTCGGAGAGAACTTTGCCAATCCCTACCAAACTGGTCAGGCAAATGCCACTGACCACCAGACCCAGCGCGGATAGGTTCGGCTGTCGATATTGATAGTAATAATGCAGCGCAACACTACCAAAGCACCAGAGTGGCAACCAAAACAGCAAGCTTCGATCAACATCTAAAATACTCAGGCTTGCGGCAAGATTTAGCGGCAGTAGCACGGCCAGTAACAGCACAGGGCGTAGCCAGTGTCGTTGTGTCCACAGCAGCCAATCATTGTGGGGATGGTTTTGGCCAAATTCAGACAAGCCATACCACAGACCCGACAACAGCAAATGTCCGGCCAGCGCGATGGATTCTGACTGCCATGACCACAGATGTTGGCCGAGTTGTTGCCAATACAACCCCCATGCCAACTGCACAATCAGCAGCCAAATCAACCACAACGCTGCAAAGCGGGCGACCACCACCCATAGGCTGATCAGGAGCGCCCAACTGACAAACAGGCTGTAGGCATCTGCACCGGTTTGATAGACCTGCCCAAATACTGCCAGCAACACGCCGACCAGTACTGACGCCGCCGTGATCAGCAGTTGTCCGCCGAGTCGCTGCATACCCAGATAGATCGCGCCACCGACACAACCAAGCAGTGCCAGTTGCAATAGGCCAAACTTGGCCATACTCGGCAACGCTGCCCAGTTATAAGCAAAGTAAAACAGCACGCCGTCCAGCAGCAAGGCACTACCCAACATCCAGCAAACCTGTTGTAGCCAGTGCAACCAGATATGGCGTGGCCGTAGTTGAGCATAGGCAGCATGGTACGCGGCAGGGCTGAGTAAACCTTTGCGATGTAGATGTTCCAGTTGTTTCAATTGTGCGGGTTGGCTCGGATCTAGACGGGGCTGCGGCATGATGGTTTGACGATCATTTTTTATCGATGTTTGGGTTATAGCATGCGTGCTGTGGGCTGCATAGTTGAGCTT
>JBBKWW010000098.1:0-21666 GCA_037969155.1 Moraxellaceae bacterium | reverse complement strand
CCCGAAAATACCCCGAAAAACAAAAATGGCCTAGAGAATTAATCTCTAAGCCATTGATGTTACAACAGAATTTGGTAGGCACAAGCAGACTCGAACTGCTGACCCCCACCATGTCAAGGTGGTGCTCTAACCAACTGAGCTATGCGCCTGTTGTGGAGCGAAATATTAGCAGAATATTGTGAAATGACAAGCATTTTTTCCACTGCTTTACATTAAAATCAGACTTTCGGCCAATCTTTAATCAGTTGTCGCATTTGGCGCAACAATTGTAGTTGCTCCACTGAGCCATCTTCATACCGATAGCGTGCAGCTTGGTAGCAATCCGCCACCGCCTTGGCATGCTCGGTACAGCCTGTCGCTTTGCCAACACGCTGCAACCACAGCAACACACCTTCATGTGCTAAACGCTGCAAGCCCTTACGCTGCAATCGTTTGGACAGCCGAATCAGTGGACGATCTAGCACATGCCAGACATGCCGCCGTCGCCACCATAATAACAGCACAATCAATGCCACCATACTGGAAAACGCGCCAAACATGACCAATAGCTGCGAGGTCATCGAACGTAGGCCAAACCATTTCAGCAGTTGATTGGCCTGTTTATCCTGATCAAAACCCACCACATCACGCTGCCACAGGTAGCCCGCATAATCCATCCATTCACGCGCCTGACCCAGCATTTTAAACTGCTGATAGCGTAACTGCGCCGCAGCACCATCACCAAACAGCGTGGCATCATTGGTCATTTGCCCCATACCCTGCTCAATCCGCTCCGGCGCAACTGCCGCCGTTGGATCCACACGCACCCAGCCACGCTTAGGCAGCCAGACTTCACTCCACGCATGTGCGTCCATTTGGCGGACTTCCCAGCTGTCGCCATCACGCCCCAATTGACCGCCTTGATAGCCGACCACCACCCGCGCAGGAATCCCCGCTGAACGCATTAAAAACGTAAACGCCGATGAATAATGCTCACAAAAACCACGGCGTGTCTCAAATAAAAACTGATCAATCCGCTGTCCAGCCAAACGTGGTGGCTGCAAGGTATACACAAAATTTTGCTGCCGAATCCATGCCAGTACCGCCCGCATATACTGATCGGGATCACCACCAGTTTTACTGAGCAATGCCTGCGCAAACGCCCGCGACTGTGGGTTCGACTGTGTGGGTAATTGTAGGCTGCTTTGGCGTAGCTCATCTGGCAACTCGACATCCAGCACTGCCTGTCGATAGTGAACAAAGTCTATATCGCGCCGTAAGCGAATCGGCTCACGCGTCTGCAAGGTGTAATGACGAGTCATTCCTAGCGCAGCGCTCGGCTCAGCATACGACACATTCAGCGCAAACAACCATTCACGCTGGGTCGGCTGCATACTCACCCGATATGCAAACACGTCTTGCCGTGGCAATAACAGCGACTGTCCCACCCAAGCAGGCAACGCTTGTCCTGTCCACGCCGTCAGATGCTGCACATCACGCCCTGTCTGCGGTGTCCACGCCCGCCCATCAAACTGACTCAGCACCAAACCACGCCAATACAGCTCCGATTTTGCTGGACGTTGACCTTCTGCAAAAAACACCCGAAAGGCCAGCTCAGTCGATTGGCTTAAACTTGCAATATCACCGGGTGACATCACCTCACTCATGCCCGTTTGACCTTGACCAGCACTCAGATTGACAGACCAAAGTGGCGGAATACGCGGAAAAAATAAAAATAGAATGACCATCAGCGGAATCGCTTGACCGCTGAGCAGCAGTAACGAACGCAGTCGTCCTTGACCATCATCATTTTGCGCGATCATGGCGTACAGCACGCCCAAAACACCCAATAACGCCAGCAGCGTGGTTTGTAAATCCTGACTAAATAAAAAACTGGCTGACACAATAAATAGCGATAAAGTCAGCACGATATATACGTCACGCCGTGCCCGCACCTCCAACAGCTTTGCAATCAAACATAGTAATAAAAATGAAACCCCCGCTTCCACGCCAAGCAACGTGTGATAGGTTAAAAAAATCCCCGCCAAACCAGATACAAACAGACTGATTTGCACAAACAACTCAAAACGCCCCCGCAAACGCAAGCGCGGCCTCACCATCGACAACTGGCTCAGCACCGTGACCACACCCAGCAACACCAACCAGAGCGACAAATGACTGGCATATGGCACAATAACCAGCAACTGCACCCACATCAGCAGATCACGGGCGACCCAGCGAGGACTGCGATTCAATCGTTGCGCAGGAGCGATCATCTAAGGCTGCTCCGCAAGTAGACGTAACGCTGCATGTACATGCTGATCACCCATCCCAACGGGTAGCTCAGTCTGTGGCAAACGCAACCCAAACGCCACGTGCTGCACTGCAAACTGCTTGACCCAATAGGCTAAATACGACAAGCGCATTTCGTGTGATGCAAGTGGCATGCGCTGATAATCCAACATCTGTTGCTGGCCACGTGGATCTGAAAAATGCTTGGACAATAAGCCTTGACCACGAGCCAAATGCGCCCAAGAAATCCGCGCCATCGACTCACCGGGGATAAAGCTCTTTAACTCCTCAAACTCGTCTTGACCACGGATTCGCTCTAACGACTGCTCATCCTCCGCAGCGAACGATGCGCCCTGCTCTAATAACTCACACGCGATAGGCTGTGGTGAGACCCAGACGGGCACCTCAAAATACACATAACTCCATGCCCGCAAAATCCCGAGCGGATAAATCGTCGACACTTTCAGTCGTGGTGGCACAAACCGACCACGCTGTGGTGTTGGTAACTGAAATACCAGCACCTGGCCTGCCGATAGCGTATCAATCTGCTGCACCTGATCAACCCATTCGATCCGGATTTGTCGATGCGGTCGGCGGCCAGTCGGCGCAATTTTGATCCGATACTGGGCTGAAGAACCCGCTTCACTGTCCAGTGCGTCGACCATCTCAAGCTGCAAGCCAGACAAATGCGCGTAGGTATGATGAATCGTCACCACCAACACACTGCCCAGAAAAAAACAAAAGCCCAACACTAGATTATTGGCGTAATTCACACCCGCAATAAACACAATGAACAACAGCACGCTATACAGCGCACCTTCAGCGGATAAAAAAATAAAAATCCGCTTCTGATTTAAAATCACTTGCGGTAACGAGGGCAAGCGCCGCCGCAACCACCGCTGCACACGCACACTTTGGTAAATGGATTGCATCAGTTTCATACTTATACCAACACCGGCACATCAGCCAAGATACGCTGTGCGGGTGAATCCTGCCCACCCTGTGCGCGCATCGTTGCGCCGAGGCGATGATCTGCCACCGCCACAAATACCGCTTGCACATCTTCAGGCGTGACAAAATGCCGACCCTGCACAAAAGCATAGGCCTGTGCCGCCCGCTTAATGGCCAACACTCCGCGTGTCGACAACCCCACATGCTGGCGGGACTCACGACTCTTGGCCACCAAACGCTGCAAATAATCTAACACGGGCACTGCCGTATGAATCTGGGTAATCCGCTGCTGCCACTGCTGCAACATTGCCGTATTCAACAAGGGCTGCAACGCCGCTAACATTTCGCGTCGATCCACCCCTAACAATAAATCACGCTCGGCCTGCTCAGATGGATAACCCAAAGACAAACACATCAAAAACCGATCCAACTGCGACTCGGGTAACGGATATACCCCCGATTGCTGTAGTGGATTCTGAGTTGCAATGACAAAAAACGGCGCAGGCAACGCCCGTGTCACGCCATCTTGTGACACTTGCCGCTCCTCCATCGCCTCTAGCAGCGCACTCTGGGTTTTGGGGCTCGAGCGATTGATTTCATCTGCCAACAAAATCTGGGTAAAAATTGGCCCTGCACGAAACTCAAAATGCTGAGTCTCAGGATTAAAAATCGACAAGCCCAAAATATCGGCGGGCAACATATCACTGGTAAATTGTACACGCCGATAATCCAGCCCCAACACTCGCGAGAGACTTTCTGCTAGCGTGGTTTTGCCCATACCTGGCAAATCTTGCAGCAACAAATGCCCACCCGCCAACAAACACGCAATCGATAGCCGAATTTGCTCTGGTTTATCCAACACGATACGACCGATAGCATTCAGGACAGCCATCACTTGTGGTTGTGCGGTCAGCACCACGTCGGCGGCTGTAACTGGCATATTCATACACGATTCCCTATGGTTTAAGCAGCTCTAAACGCCATTCCACTGGCGACAGTGCATGTTAGCAACATCTTTTAGCGACAGCATCGACAATGGCAACATCAGCGATATTTTTCAAGCATACAAAGGCACTTTATCGACCGACCTAAAAAAACCGTCGACATGCGACGGTTTTTTAGCACCACCACTTGCTGAGCTAAATCACTCTTTAGCGACACGGCTCATATAATCGCCGGTGCGAGTATCGACTCGAATGATCTCTTCTGGCTGCACAAACAAGGGCACACGTACCACCGCGCCTGTTTCTAGCTTGGCAGGCTTACCACCACCGCCAGAGGTATCGCCACGCACACCTGGGTCAGTTTCCACGATCTGTAGGTTGACAAAGTTTGGTGCGGTAACCGACAACGGCTGGCCATTAAACAATGTGACCACACACACTTCGTTCGAGTCATCCTTCAACCATTTGGCCGCATCACGCATCGCGGTTTCATTGGCTTGAAGTTGCTCAAATGTCTCATTCTGCATAAAATGCCAATATTCACCGTCGTTGTACAGATACTGCATTTCGACATCAATAATATCCGCGCTTTCCAGCGTTTCATTAGATTTAAAGGTGTTTTCTAGCACCTTACCGCTCTTGAGATTGCGGAGCTTCACACGGTTAAATGCTTGTCCCTTACCAGGTTTGACATATTCGTTTTCGATGATCGAACAAGGGTTACCATCAAGCATGACTTTCAGGCCAGGCTTGAATTCATTTGTGGAAAAAGTGGCCATGACCGGCGAACTCCAAAACTACAACAGACGTGAATGAGTGATACACTAGCGATTTTACACACTATCGCGCATGATAAACCATTTGCTCACAGATCAAAACTGGCAAGCTCAGATCAGTGATTTAATCACCGACCCGCGAGAGTTACTGCAACAGCTACAATTGCCTGAACATCTGCTCGATGGCACGCTAGCGGGTCAGCAGGCTTTCGGCTTGCGCGTACCGCGTGCCTTTGTACAGCGCATGCAAGTGGGTAACGCGACTGACCCACTGCTACTGCAAGTGCTGCCCTTGCATGTGGAGCTTGCGCCACATGCCGACTACTCGCTTGATCCGCTGGGTGAGACCGCGGCGAATACCACCGCTGGCATTTTACATAAATACCAAAACCGCCTCCTGCTCACCCTGACAGGGGCGTGTGCAATTCACTGCCGCTATTGTTTTCGGCGGCACTTCCCCTACCAAGATAACTTACCGAAGACCGAAGACTGGGCGCGTATTCACGACTATATTCAGGCACACCCTGATCTCAATGAAGTGATTCTGAGTGGCGGCGATCCGCTGTCGGTATCAAATCGACGTTTATTTTACTGGTTAGAGCAGCTTGAATCTCTACCACAGCTCAACACCCTGCGGATTCACTCACGTCTACCCGTGGTATTGCCTGCCCGCATGGATGAAGAGTTACTGGCACGTTTGGCAGATAGCCGCTTACATATTGTACTGGTGATTCACAGCAATCATCCGAACGAACTTGATAAAAATACCACGCGGGTTTTGCAGCGCTGCCGCGAAAGTGGTATGTTCTTACTGAATCAAACCGTTTTGCTCAAAGGAATTAATGACAACGCGGATTGTCTGACAGCATTAAGCCATCGCCTACTAGACGCTGGCGTATTGCCGTATTACTTGCATTTGATGGATCGAGTACAAGGTGCTGCCCATTTTGATGTCGATGAATCAACAGCTTTGTTGATTTATCGACAACTGATGGTACGGCTCTCAGGCTATTTACTACCGCGATTGGTGCGTGAGCAAGCAGGTTGGCCGTTTAAAGTACCGGTCGATCTTCGGTTAAAAGAACAATCGGCATTGTCGCCTCAAGAGATGAGCACAGCATGAATCAAAGCGTCATGGATCTACTTAACAATGAGATTCCAGGCCGAACCCGTAGTAGCCTGACCTTAGTCAATCCGACGCGTCAGGATATGCAGGCATGGCTGGCCAATTTGTCGATGTTAAACGTGGGCGAAACTGCCCGACAACTGTTTACCACACTGCGTCAGCTGACAGATTTGGATATCGAAGACAGCCTGCGTTATGAGCTGATCGAAGTGCTGCGCCCTGCTGTGCATACCATTAACACCTCATTGTCTAAACATTATATCAATCAAAACATCTTGCTTGATGAGCGCGCTGAACGGATTGCCGACCTCGGGCAACAACTGCGTGCGTATACTGCGACGATCTACCGCACTATTGCGATTCGATTGGCTGAGCAAATCGAACAGCAAGGCTTTAGCCTGTTTGGCATGGGCAAGAAAAAACACAACCTGCAACTGGTCGGCAACTCCATTCATCGCTGTATGACTGAGCTGGTTGGATTGTTGTATGAAACACAATTGCTGTACCTCCCGACCTATAAAGGACTGTGGAGCTGTTTGCATCAACTGCTTATTTTGACCCGAAAATTCGAACTGAATGCACATTCGTTACAAGACGAAAATCAAGTGTATGACAGCCGCCTCAACATCGATCAAGCCTATTTGCGCGCGGTCTTTTTAGCAGTCAGTAACACCAACAAACTACGCCAGACTGAAATCAAAAAACTCTATCAATTCAGTGAGCTATGGACATCGCTCATTAGGCTATCGAAGACACCGAGTGGCCATGACCTGTTCTTGGTTGATCCGAGTTACGATGCACCGCCGATGTATATCACTAAATACAGCGAAGTCAGTAGTGAGGCGTACTATATCGATGTGCGTGATCTACTTCAGCATTTTGAAGGTTTGACCGGCAATGCCCCGAAGCTGCTCAACAAAGCAGAAGCTTCACTGCTTTCTGGCTCACTCAAATACCACTTGATTTTGACCTTTACCGCACCGCTTGAGCGCTCGTATGCACGGCATCCCTACCAAGGCACCATTGACTTGGCATTGGGTCTGATTGGCACCCATTATCAATTGGCGGACCAACAAACCTTTGAAGATGTGATTGATAGTGAGCATCTCAATAAAGCACAGTTTGAAAACCTATCCCAAAACACGCATAACTTCGGTCTCATGTCCACAGACAGTGCCGATATTGAACTGAATTACACGCCACAAGATACACAAATCAAGCAAGAAGCCGCTAAAGAACATCTCGATACGTATCACTGTGCCATCGTCAATATCAGCCCCGGTGGCTATGGCGTACGCTGGAGTGGTAAAACACCGAGCGTGTTACGCACGGGTGAGTTGGTCGGCGTGCGCGAGCCTTCCGATAAATCTTGGCATATTGGTCTGATTCGTTGGGTTAAACAAAAACCGAATGAAGGGGCTGAATTTGGAGTCGAAATTTTATCGCCACGCGGTAAGTCCTGCGGTGCGCGGGTCCTGCGTAAAGATGCCGAACCTACCGACTACCTCCGCGCACTACTGTTACCCGAAATCAAAAACCTGAACCGACCTGCCACGATTATCATGCCAACATTGGCCTTTAAGATTGGTTATAGGGTCATCATTCGAGTGGGTCGCGACGAAGTTAAAGCGCAGTTGACCCGTGAAATCATGGTCACACAAAGCTTTAGTCAGTTTGAATTTATCATCTTGCGTAAAGATGCGCCGCCACCGAGTCGCACACAAGCGGAACGCCGACCTGCCGAATCTAACAAGGAAGATGCTTACGATGAAGTTTGGCAAATCCTGTAACCTGAACCCCTGTAACCTGAACCATAGTCACCCAATAGGCCTGCCGTGTTATGAGTAGTAAAAGTGAGAGTTTACGTCTACTGGTTGTTGATGACGAACAACTTGGCGCAGAAGCGATCACTGATCTGCTGAAAGCACAAGGTGTGGCGACACGCATGCACTTGCTAGATGATCGTGAGGAGCTCGAAAAATCCTTACGTCAGCCATGGGACTTACTGTTATTCGGTAACGCCTACGATCTCAGTTACCAAGATGTCATGAGCATGGTGCGTGCCGCAGGTAAAGACTTACCCGTGATTGTCATGCCCAGCCTTGAAGCCCATCGTAACCCAGTCAATGATAACGACCAAACCCCTCAGGTCGTCGCTGAGGCACTCGCGGCTGGTGTCACCGACGTGATTGAGCGACATGCTAAACAACACTTAGTGAACAGTATTCGCCGCGAGTTACGCAATCTGATTTACCGGCGCAGCAAGCGCGATCTAGAAGGTATGCTGGCAGAAGCAGAACGACGCGCCCAATTACTGCTGAAGAACTCACGCAGTGCGGTCGCTTATATTCATGATGGCGTGCATATTTATGCCAATGACACCTATCTACAATTGTTTGGTCATGCCACCGTCGATGAACTGATGGGTATGCCCGTGGTAGACTTGGTACACAGCGAAGATATTAAACCGTTCAAAGAATTTTTACGCACCTACAGCAAGGGCAACCACGAACAATCTGAATTTTCACTGCGCGGTATGCGGCTCGACCACAGCAGTTTTGATGCCATGCTACAGCTCGCACCTGCGAGTTACGAAGGCGAACCCTGTATTCAGATTATTATTCAACGTCAAGGCGAGTTTAATGCGGAGCTAGAAGCACAATTGGCCGCAGTGGAGCGCACTGACCCACTGACAAGTCTCGGTAATCGAGTCGCTTTTGAAGAAGCCCTGCTAGAAGCACGTACCACAGCGGTGAAAAAAGGTACGCAATACGCCATATTGTTTATTAGTATTGATAACATCGGACAAATCAACGCCAGTACTGGCTTAGCTGGCAGTGATGCCGCCATGTTATCGATTGCGGGCTTGCTGTCCACGCAGTTTTCCGACAGTAGTTTAAGTCGATTTGGCGATGCCTCTTTTACCATAATCGTACCTGAGATCGGGCCTGATCTGATTAGCAAACGCGCGCAACAATTGGTTGATGCCGTAGCAGGCTTACTGATTGGGGTGGAAAAACGCACCGTGCAAACCACCATTAGCATTGGCATTGCAATGATTGGGGAAACCTCGCCCGAAGGGCAGGAGTTACTTGAACGCGCGTTCGATGCCGCCGACAAAGTCAAACTGAAAAACAAAGGAATCGGTAACGGCATCAATCTGTATAGTCCAGCCGAAAATGCCACTCAGTCGGATTCTGCATTACGCGAACTACTGGAAGAAGCCATTAATCATAATAAATTCCGGCTGATGTTCCAGCCGTTATACGATACAGACGACGAACAAGCCTTGTTCTATGAAGTATTTTTGCGACTACCACTGGCCGATGGCAATCTCATGTCACCCGATGAATTCATGCCCGTGGCACAACGGTTTAAAATGGATGGCCGCTTAGATCGTTGGGTCTTATTGAATGCCTGTAAACGCCTAAAAGCGCATCTGGTCAAACACCCCAACACTCGACTGCTCATCAATCTGACAGCCGAGTCGCTACAAGACCCAAGCCTACCAGACTTGATTGGCAAGCTGGCACGGGCGATTGGCGGCGGAAAGAACCCACTGGTGCTGCAATTCAACGAAAATGACGTGATCAACTACCTAAAAATTGCCAGTCAAAATGTCGCACGCTTCCGTGAGGAAGGTTGCGCCGTATCGATTAGCAACTTTGGTACGGGGTTGAACGCGCTGAACACACTGAGTCACGTCGATGCGAACATCATTAAACTGGATAAATCCTACGTCAAGGATCTCAGCCAAGAGGAAAATTTGGCGGCGGCAAAGCACCTCACCAGTGAAATTACGGCGCTTAACCGTGAAGTGATTGTGGCCTATATCGAAAATCCAACGGCAATGTCCAAGGCATGGTCTATGGGTGCGCGCTATTTACAAGGCTATTATCTCAGTCAACCGAGTGATGAAATGGTTGTCAACAATGAGGATGCTTAATCGCCAGCACATAACAGTACTGGCTGCGCTGTTCGTGTTCAGTAGCAGTGGCCTGCTACTGGGCTGTCAGCCTGCTGCACTGCCTGCCGCACAACGTCCAGCAGTGAAACTGCCAATACTGGCTGGCAATCATACGCTGGGCAAACAGGTCTATGAGCGCGAGTGTGGAACATGTCATCAACTGGGGGCAGGACGCAATAGTAAAGCCCCACAGCTTGAGCGTATTTATGGGGCAACGGCAGCCACGCTGGCGGATTACCAAGGACGCTACAGCAGCGCAATACAAAAATCTGGCTGGACTTGGGACACAGCAACCTTAGATCGCTATATCGCTGAACCAGCACAGGCCTTACCGAATGGTAAAATGCTGTCTGATCCACTACCAGACCGCGTAGAAAGACAAGCCGTGATTGCTTATCTCTCCACGCTTCGCTAGTGGCCTAACCAATGAGCTGTTAGAAAACAGCCATATTATCGCGATGGATCATCACCGTCGATTCACGTTCGCCTAAAATACCTTCAATATGCTCTGAGCGCTGGCGCAAAATCTGCATCGCCTCATCGTTATTAAAGTTAATCCGACCTACCGCGACCCGTGTGCCGTCAAAAGACACACACTCAACCACATCACCACGACGGAATTCACCTTCAACGGTCCGCACGCCGACGGGTAATAAACTACGTTTTTGGTCACGAATTGCCCGAACAGCCCCATCATCAATGACCAAGCGACCAGCCATTTGCAAATGTGCAGCCAACCACTGCTTGCGAGCAACCAAGCGATCTTCATCGGCAGTAAATAACGTACCGATCTCCTCGCCCGCCATGAGCCGCAATAAAATCTGTGACTCATCACCACTGGCGATAATGGTTGGGCAGCCCGCCATTGCGGCCAAACGTGCAGCACGCACCTTAGTCACCATGCCGCCACGACCAAACTTACCCCCATCACCCGCCATATCAAGCAGACGATCATCCATGGCTCGCACCGTAGACAGTAGTTTGGCCTCTGAATTGTGCCGTGGATCAGCATCGTACATCCCGACTTGATCGGTCAATAAAATCAATAGATCAGCATTGACCATACCTGCAACCATCGCCGCAAGCGTGTCATTATCACCAAATTTGATTTCATCAATTGCGACCGTATCATTTTCATTGATCACGGGAACGGCATGCCAATCGACTAACTGACATAAAGTATCCCCGATATTCAGATAGCGCTGGCGATTCGACAGATCATCATGCGTCATCAAAATCTGAGCGGCTTGCACGCCATGCGCCAATAATGCCTTGGACCACAGCTCAATCAAGCCCATTTGACCAATTGAGGCACAGGCTTGTACCTCAGGAATACTGGTCGGACGGGTCTCTAGGTTCATCCTGACCATGCCCTCAGCAACTGCACCTGAGGACACCAGCAGCAACTCATAGCCTTGCTGTTTAAGCTGCACCAACTGGGCAGCCCAGCCAGAAATTGCATCATGATCAAGGCCTTGACCATGTGCAGTGAGTAGGGAGGAGCCGATTTTAACAATGACTCGTTTACAGTCTAGCGTACGCATCATGGGTTCGTTTAAGTGATTCATTCAACGCATTATAACGCCCTAACGCGCATAAATCACTTCAGGGCCGTCATTGTCATCCCAATCATCCTCCTCATCATCCCCCAATCCTAGTCGGGCAGCACGACGGGCAGCACGCTGTGCCTCTTGTAAAGCCTGTGAGTTTTCGCGAGTTTCTTGCTCCAACTTGGCACGACGACTCTTAATCATCTCTGCAAAATCAGGATCTTCAATCTCCAACTCACGCTCACGCTCAATCTGATCCATCAAGTGATACACCACTGGGCGGGTGCCTTCACTGGTCAAACCAGACGTGCGAAATACTGGTCCAGTCCAACCTAACTCTGCGACAATATGTGTACACAGCGCGTTGTGTTGCTCAGCAGGAATTTGATCCAGCTTATTCAAGACCAATATCATGGGTAGCTCAGACAATGCTGGTGAAAAACGCAGCAGCTCATTCATGATGACTTTGGCATTGTGTGCCGGATCAGAACCATCTATCGGCTGTACATCGACCAAATGCAGTAAAATTCGGGTGCGTGCCAAATGCTTTAAAAACCGCACGCCTAAACCCGCGCCTTCTGCCGCGCCTTCGATCAGACCGGGAATATCCGCCATCACAAAGGAACGATGACGATCAATATCCACCACACCCAGATTGGGCACTAACGTGGTAAATGGATAGTCAGCGACTTTAGGCTTAGCCGCACTGACCGCACGAATAAAAGTAGACTTACCCGCGTTTGGCAAGCCCAACAATCCAACATCTGCCAACACCTTCAGCTCAAGCCGAATCTCGCGATGCTCACCTTGCGTACCCGTTGTGCACTGCCGTGGTGAACGATTGGTCGAACTTTTAAAATGCGTGTTGCCAAGACCACCACGACCACCCGCCGACACCAATAACTGCTGACCATCGGTGACCATATCACCAATAACATCACCGCTCTCAACATCCACAACCGTTGTGCCCACTGGCACTTTTAGAAACACATCGTCGGCGCCACGACCTGCGCAGTTTGCACCTCGGCCATTTTTGCCACGTTCAGCTCTGAACTTACGGGTGTAGCGGTAATCAACTAAGGTATTGGCATCAGCATCAGCCAGCAACATAATATCGCCGCCTTTACCACCATCGCCACCATCAGGACCACCAAACGGAATAAACTTTTCGCGGCGAAAGCTTGCCACGCCATTGCCACCGTCACCGGCATGTACCGAAATGACGGCCTCATCTACAAAGCGCATGATCTGCTCCTCACCCTATGGGCTACTTTACTAAAACCGGTGATTTTGACAGACTCTGCTCACGCTGAATAGCGATATCGACACGCAAACTGTTGCACGCAAAATTAATGGTTGTTGTCGAGCGGTTGATACGACCGACCAAGTCACACAAATCGTGATCTGAGCCAATTGCAGTTTAAGACCAAAAATGAGTATCATGTCCGACAGAATCAGTTTTTAGTGTGAATCTGATCACATAAGGAGCCCCAATCATGAAACGGATGCTTTCAGCACTTGTCACCACACTGGCCATGAGTTTGTCCTGCATGGCGGTGCATGCAAATAATGGCGATCGAATTAACGGCTACTGGCGCAGTATTGATGATGCCACTGGCTTTGCCAAAGCAATCGTGCGAATCCAAACCGCTAGTAACGGCACTTATCTCGCCACAGTCGCCGAAACTATCGAGCGACCCAACTATACTGCAGCAGAGTTTTGTGTCGATTGCCCTGCACCATTTACCAACCGCAAACTGGTTGACATGCCCGTGATCTGGAACATGAAAGCCGATCCGAATAAAGACCTCCACTACCACGAGGGTTATCTGATAGACCCACTGTCCGGTAAAATTTACGCAGCTGAAGCCAAGCTTAGTCCTGACAATCGTCGCTTGACACTACGCGGGAAAATCATCGGCGTTGGCTTCTTAAATCGCACCCAAACATGGATACGTGAAAACAACTACACACCAAAGACCAAATAAACACATTACTTAACAGCATGCCTATTTCAACCAAACATGCTGTAACCTCTTGTGCGGACAAGCTATGGTGTTGTATCTTCGCTATACGGTCAAGCCCTGCTAATCAGGGCTTGTGACTAAACTTTCCAAGGTTGGAATTTTTCTAAAACTAAAAGGGTTCAGAATCATGCGTATTTTTCTAACAAAGTTACTGGCCTCAAGTTTACTAGGCTTAACAGTAAGCCTGAGTTGGGCCAGCACCAATGACCCTCTGCTAGGCTATTGGCGCACGATTGATGACGAAACTGGCTTTGCTAAAGCGATCGTGCAGATCCAAGAAGCACAAAACGGCACCTACCTGTCCACGATCGTCGCCACTGTTGATCGTCCCGACTATGTCGCCGCCGAAAAATGTATCAATTGTCCAGCGCCATTTACCGATCGCAAAATTGTTGGTTTGCCCATACTGTGGAATCTAAGCAACTCTGACCAGTCCACCCGCGGCAAAGAAAAACGCTATGCCAAAGGCTTTCTGATTGACCCTTTGAGCGGTAAATTTTATCAGATCTCGGCTCGCCTGAGTGGTGATGCACGGCGATTAACCTTACGTGGACATATTATTGGGGTGCCGTTCATCGGACGAACCCAAACGTGGATACGCGAGACCAACTACTCACCAAAAAAATAATCGACTCACGACATGCAGTTTTAACAACTGCATGTTGTAATTACTTGTACATAACATAAACAATGTTGTATTGTGAATAAAGTCAGTTGGTGCTGATGGCTACTCGCCATCAAATTTATCATGGATGGAATTTTTTTATAAAGGAGTTAAAATGATGCGTGGTTTTTTGATTGGTCTACTGACCACAGGGCTACTCGGATTAAATTTAAGCGCAGCTTGTGCCACTGAAAGTGATCCGATCCTTGGCTATTGGCGCACGATTGATGATACCACCGGTTTTGCCAAAGCTGTGGTACAGGTACAAAATACAGAAAACGGCACCTACTCAGCAACAATTGTCGCCACACTGGCGCGGCCTGACTATACGCCAGCCAAACAATGTCACAATTGCCCTGCACCATTTACTGACCGTGAAATTATTGGCTTACCGGTGCTGTGGAATCTACGTACCTCAGATAAAACAGGCTCCAATACCGAAAACACCTACACAAATGGCTATGTGATCGATCCGCTCAGTGGCAAGATTTACCAAAGCGAAGCAAAGGTTAGCCGAGATGGCCGACGCCTGACCTTGCGAGGCCATATCGTTGGGATGCCTTTAATGGGTCAAGGGCGCACTCAGACATGGTTGCGCGAAGCCAATTATGGCTCCAAAACTAAATAATGACCGAGACTCATTTGCCATTGTCATCTGCTGTATAAGCGCTACAGTATGCCAAGCTCAGCCTGACTGCTCAGGATCAACTGACGCTATGTACTGTTCACCCATTTTTTGAGGAAGGTGTAGCGACGATGATGAATCATTTAATGCGCATGATGGCGATCTGTTTATTAAGTCTAACCAGCAACTTGAGTTGGGCGGCTCTAGATGACCCTATTTTAGGCTACTGGCGGACAATCGATGACACCACCGGTTTTGCAAAAGCGATTGTACACATTCAAAACGCCCAAAATGGCTCGTATATCGCCACGATTGTCGCCACAGTTGAACGTCCAGATTACACGCCTGCTGTCAAATGCATGAACTGCCCTGCACCGTTTACTGACCGAAAAATTATCGGCCTACCAATCCTTTGGAACTTACACGCTTCTGACCAGCTCACACGTAACAATGAAAAACGCTATGTCGATGGTTACGTGATTGATCCTTTGAACGGTAAGTTTTATCAGGGCGAGGCGAGAGTCAGTCGTGATGGACGCCGCCTCACCATGCGGGGGCATATCATTGGACTCCCTTTCTTGGGGCGCACGCAAACATGGCTAAGAGAAGTAGATTACAAACCTAAGCCGTAATATAGCCTCATGAAGATCCCGACTGGCTCGGGATTTTTTATGCGGATTACTCCATTTCTGCACCAAATTTTAGCCAAAAAAAAACCATGTAATTGAATACATGGCTTTTTTGTACCGATTGCTCGGTGTATATGGTGGGGCTGAAGAGACTCGAACTCTTACACCTTGCGGCGCCAGAACCTAAATCTGGTGCGTCTACCAATTTCGCCACAGCCCCAGTGGTGCGCTATATTAGCAAATGATCAGCAAAAAGCAACTACTTTTACTCAGCCAGCGGTTGGTTGCTTACCTTTTGAGCGTACCAAATACTGTTTACCATCTGCATCAATCGGATCGTACAGGTGCAGCGTGACCGTACCACGATTGGCAAAGTCACCATAGCCATGACCCGCACTGAAATCGGCACGAATTTTATCAATAATCCGCTTATGAATCCATGGATGCGCCTCAATCGACAGATGTAGGGTATCGGCTTTTTTGCCAACCTGCTTCATCCACACACTCAGGTCATCAGCCATTTTTTGGAAGTGAATACTAAACTCCTCATAATCATCCGCGCTAAAATTCACCCGACGGATAATTTTTTTACTAAAAAAATTGCCGCCTTCTTCATCACTAAATCGATAAAATGACTGGCTCGGTGAGCCTGCGACCAATTCATGGCTTGCAGCAGATTTAGGCTGTGCGGTGGGCAATGACGAAAAATGCGCGGGCGCAGCAGTTGCCTGCTGTACTTGTACGGGTGCTTTGAGCAGCGCTTCAATCGCGTCACGCACCTCGACACCGGTCTGAAAGCGATAGCGCGCTTCTTTGGCCAATAACTTATCCAGCAACGGCTGAAAACGGCCTAAATCTAGTGGTAACGGTGGCACGGCTTCTTGGCAGTGCTTAATCGCCAGTGTAATGGTGTCCTGTGCAGTAAATGGCGGCTGACCCAGCAGCATCTCGTATAGCATCACGCCGAGCGAATACAAATCGGCACGGCCATCGACTTTTTCGCCTTTGGCTTGCTCAGGACTCATGTACTTGGGGGTACCGACGGTTGAGCCAATTTGGGTCATTTGGCTATCGACGTGTAAATCTCGCGCAATACCAAAATCGGTCAGAATCGGGGAACCCAACTTACTAAACAGTACATTATCGGGTTTTAAGTCACGATGTACGATGCCGTTATCATGGGCAAACGCTAGTGCCATGGCAATATCACGGGTCACTTCAAGCGCATGCTGTGGCGTGATGTCGCCTTTTTCGATTGATTCGCCCAGATGACCACCCGTATGGTATTCCATCGCGATATAGTGGTATTGCTCATGAACGCCCACATCAAAGACGGTAATAATATTCGGATGGGACAGGCTCGCCACCATGCGTGCCTCACTGTGGAAACGCTCAGCAAAATCACGCTGTGCCAGCAAATGCGGTGACATGACCTTGAGGGCAACCGGACGACCAAACGACTCCTGCACGGCGAGATACACCGTTGCCATCCCCCCTTGCCCCAAAACCCGCACCACCTCATACGATGAGATAATAGGCAGTTTATCTTCTTCATCCATGACCCACGACCCTACCTTCACATCAATACCATACGCAACTGCGCGACTCGCTGCTACAGCAACTGAAACAGCGATATTTATGTGAAATATGCCACATTTAGGCAGCGACTGTTAGGGTTTATTCATTAAAAATCCAACCCAGCCACCTGACTCTTGGCTAGGACAACTGCGAACGATGCCGCCGCCTTGCTTCGATTTGCAACACGCCATCGTCCTGTGTGCCATGCGGCAATGGCAAACCTTGCTTCAGATTACGGCGCTGTTGATCTAAACGAGACAGACAGTGATCCAAGGTCTTACCAATCTTGGCGTGTGAGCGAATCGCCGATATTTTCGGCCATGTGGCTCGCTCACCCTCTTTAAGCAGACGCTGAAATAATCCACGCTTCGGATCTTGCAACATATAGCCATAATGCCGCAGGCTATGCTCACCGACGATATTCACGTCGCCATAATAACGCTGACCGATGATCCCATACCCATGATCCAGCAAACGGCGTACCGGTGTCACACGTCCCAGCCGCTCCCGCGCAAAGTCCATCACGCCTAGCGCCAATATTTGGCCTTGCTTACGAATAATCCGATCTGGCCAACTGAGTACATCGGTCCGAAAGCGTTCGTGATCGCTTTTCATAAACGGCACGATATGTGGATTCACCTGACAGGCAATCGTGTAATTAACGTTATATAAGCGGGCAATCCGCTCACGTGGAAAATCACTGCGCACACTGCCATCTACCCAGCGCGTCGAGCCCATATATGGCTTGTAAGTACCATCGATTCGCTTGCTGGTCAGCCTGACTGGCGGAAATAGCACCGGAACCGCACAAGATGCCAAAGCCGCACTCCACAGCAGCAAGTACGGTGAGGTCAGCTCATTCATGATGCGTGGTTGTTGCTTACCATCGTATGGAGCAATCACCACATTAATATGCCGACCTGTTTTGGCAAACGCCTCTTCAAAGGTATATTCGCCCAGATTCGCGCGTAAGAAGTTTTTTAGGGCTTTAACATCAGCAATGCCGCCGCCTTTAAATACATCTCGAATCCCTCGAAAATGAAAGGCATGATCATAAAAACCATCACCATTATACATCGCCAGTAACTCAGCATCCGTGCGAGTCCCCAGCATCCCTGCCATCAAGGAACCTGCACTCGACCCCGAAAATACTTTGGGCAATAAATCTTGCTCTTGCAGCGCTTTACACACCCCTGCATGAAACAAGCCCAAAGTCGCACCACCAGAGAACATCAAGGCAGGCTGGCCATAGCTGTGATAGGTATCCTCAAAAAACCGATATTTTTCTTCGAGCGGTAAAAAATCAAACTCGTGATCACACAGATAGTTCAAGCACTGACACACCTGATCAATATAGTCCTCGATCAGCTTCTTGGTGCCGACATGCGCAACGCCATACAGCAGCGGATGTCCAATATTACCCACATCATGATTCAAGCCTTCACGTAATGCCCGCATTAGCTCATGATCACGATGCTCCAACCGATAACGGCGCAATCTGGTCAGTCGTTCGGCCACGAGCTCAGCATCATAGTATGGCGAAGCATTGTCCTGCTTCCATTGGTTCATCTCGGTCAGCGTATCCAGCTCCGTGGCGATCTGCTCCCATTCGGCATAGCTATTGGCTTGTGCCAAGCTGCGCTCTAACTGCCGCTGGGGTCGAGACATTCGGTTCATGTGGCCGACTCCTGTTTTATGCCTGAGATGCATTTTTGCTATCATTACTTTGAAACTAGCACGCTGGCAGGCGGGCTCCAATGACATTTTGTGGCAACCCTGATGGGTTTAGATGTTTCATGCTGCAAATTTGCTGTTTTTTTCGGTAACAATCACAGATGAGTCACATCAAGCATGGCAACTTTTGAACTGAATGACACCTTGGTCAACGCAATCGAGACGCTGATCGCACAAGCCAGCCACACGCTACCCGCTGTTCCACAGCCAGTCGATTTTTCTGCGCAGGCTTGGGTTTGGCAGCACCAACAACTGATCGCTGTGCCACAACTGAGCCAAATTCAACTGCATGATTTGCTCGGCATTGATCGACAAAAACAGCAAGTCGAACAAAACACCTTGCAATTTTTACATGGTTTTCCGGCCAATCATGTCTTGCTGACTGGCGCACGCGGGACGGGTAAATCGTCCTTGGTGCGCGCCCTGTTGAATCAATATGCCGCGCTTGGCCTGCGTGTGATCGAAGTAAATCGCGATGACTTGGCAGATTTACCCCTGATTGCCCACTTGATTCGAGATCGTCCCGAAAAATTTATTATTTATTGTGATGATCTATCATTCAGCGCAGAAGATCACAGCTATCGCGCCTTAAAAAGCAGCCTAGATGGCTCGCTACGGTCTGAAACAGGCGGGTTTTTAATTTATGCGACCAGCAATCGGCGGCATTTATTGCCAGAGTTTATGCATGAAAACGACCATGCTAGTGCTGTGCGCGAGATTCATCCACAAGAGGCGGTCGAAGAAAAAGTATCGTTGTCGGATCGGTTTGGGCTGTGGCTGTCGTTTTATGCGATGGATCAACCGATCTATCTGGACATCGTGGCGCATGGCCTGCATCAAGCAGGTTTGAGCCTGACCGATCTGGCACGCGCTGAGGCGATTCGTTGGGCAGGTAATCGCGGGCAGCGTTCGGGGCGGTCGGCGGCGCAGTTTGTGCGGCATTGGGTCGGCTTGCAGCAACTACAGGACAAAATGAACTCACGGAGTGATTAACATGCGTAAGCTCTACCCTTTGATTCGCCCCTACAACAGCGGCTTTTTACAGGTCAGTGCGCTGCACCGGATTTATTACACCGAATACGGCAATCCTGACGGACAGCCGGTGGTGTTCTTGCACGGTGGGCCTGGTGGCGGCTCACAGCCGAACTATGCACGTTATTTCGATCCACAAAAATGGCGCATTGTGTTGTTTGATCAGCGAGGCTGTGGTCAAAGCACGCCGTTTGCAGAGCTGCGCGAAAACACCACGTGGGATTTGGTCAGTGATATTGAGGCGATCCGGCAACAGTTAAACATCGAACGCTGGGCGGTGTTTGGCGGTTCTTGGGGTTCGACTTTGGCGTTGGCCTACGGTATTCGACATGCTGACCGCTGTACGGCGTTCTTTTTACGCGGGATTTTTTTATTACGCAAAAAAGAGATCGACTGGTTTTATCAGCACGGTTGTTCGAAAATTTTTCCGGATGCGTGGGCGGATTATCTGGCGGCGATTCCTGCGGCGGAACATGCTGATTTGGTACAGGCGTATTTTCGGCGATTGACCAGCGCAGATGCGGCGGTACGTCAGGCCGCAGCGCGGGCGTGGTCAACGTGGGAAGGCGCAACTTCGAAGCTGATTCCTGATGCGCAGATGATTGCGCACTATGGTTCGGATCGGTTTGCGGAGGCGTTTGCGCGGATTGAGTGTCATTATTTTGTCAATCGGGGCTTTTTGCCAACGGATAATTATTTGATTGAGCAGGTAGATGCGCTGCGGCATATTCCGTGTGTGATCGTGCATGGTCGCTATGATGTGGTGTGTCCAGTCGAAAATGCGTGGCAGTTGCATCAGGCATGGCCGGAATCGCGCTTGCAGATTATTGCGGATGCGGGGCATTCGTTGTCTGAGGTGGGGATTCGGGATGCGTTGATTGCTGCGACGGATGAGTTTGTGGCGATTGTGGGTTAGGTGGTTTTAGTGTTTACTGTGGATTCTTCAAAGTCATATTCAGAGTTTTGTAGTTTTTAGCGAGGAAAAAATGATGTACCGTTCAAAATTAGCAGTATTTTTATCTACACTACTATTAAGCTTTTCTGCTCTCGCCTTCGATGAGGAACGAGCGATTAACAACATAGCGCATGATTTTGCGATCTGCTCCGCTTATTTCACAATTATATCAGGAATGCCGCAACTCCCCGCCAAGGATAAAGAAAACTATACTGAGGCTGGATTTGCAATGTATGCAGCATCCATTGCACTAACCAACAAAAATGCAGCAACTGCAAGGTTGGAAATGGCTGTTAAAGAAATGCTTACAACGTTGGATGGCAAGGCTGAAAATTGGAGTGTATTGATACACTCCTATCTCGATAAATGTAAACAGCTTTCAGAAAATCCTGACGCACGAATGGCGTATTGGCTTGAGCAAGAGTAATAAAAAATATGTAGACGGTGATCAAATTTGACGCCTCAAAAACATTGCTAGCCTTATGATTACAGGCTATTCAACATGCTAATACGTCGATTTTTTACGCCACTAGAGCTTTTATTGACTCCATCTTTAGAGCATCTCAAGCCCGCTTTAAACGCAGCGCATTCAGCACCACCAGAAGCGAACTGAGCGACATCCCAATCGCCGCCAACCACGGCGGCACATAGCCAAACGCCGCCGGAAACAAAATCACAAAGTTATACACAAATGCCCAACGCAGGTTTTGGCGGATGATTTGATTGGTGCGCAGACTGACCCGCCGCGCATCGACCAACGCCGACAACTGATCATTTAACAAAATACTATCCGCTGAAATCTGCGCCAAGTCCGCACCAGACGACATCGCCACCGAC
>JBBKWW010000097.1:0-20554 GCA_037969155.1 Moraxellaceae bacterium | reverse complement strand
ACCCGCAAAGGGCCGATATGCCGTCGATGTTTTAAAATCGTACGGCTGACATCAGCCTCAGACTTGGTCTGTTGCTGGATAAAGCCCAGCTCTAAACGAGCCTGCCACGCCTGATGCGCTAGAATTTGTGCAGTCAATCGTCACCTAGTCGGCTAAAAACAATCAGTTCGGTCACCATACACGGCCATGCAGCGAGGCACAAACCCGCCTAGATGGCCACCATCTCACGCACGCCATGATTCATCATCTCTGCACCCGCACCACTCGCGACCACCTCACCGCGTGACATCACCACATAACGATCAGCCAGCTCTTCCGCAAAGTCGTAAAACTGCTCAACCAACACAATCGCCATGTTGCCTTCGTCCGCCAGTTTACGGATCACTTTACCGATATCTTTGATAATCGATGGCTGAATGCCTTCGGTCGGCTCATCCAAAATCAACACGCGCGGCTCAGACGCTAACGCCCGCGCAATCGCCAGTTGTTGCTGCTGACCACCCGATAGATCACCACCGCGCCGATGTTTCATTTCTTTTAAGACGGGAAACAGTTCATACAAATGCTCGGGCACACGCCGTGCTTTACCTGCCGAAAACCGCGCCATACCGATCAAGATATTTTCTTCGACCGTCAGCATCGAAAAAATTTCTCGACCTTGCGGCACATAGGCCAAGCCCATCCGCACTCGCTGTTCGGGCGACATGTTGCTGATGTCTTTGCCATCGAGTAGCATTTGGCCGCTCTTGATCGGCAGCAACCCCATCAGGCATTTTAACAGTGTGGTTTTACCCACGCCATTACGCCCGAGTACCACGGTACATTCACCGACTGGCGCATCGACCGACACATCACGCAAAATGTGACTGCCACCGTAATACTGATTCACATCTTGGATCTGTAACATGCTGGTTTTCCTCTGTTTAGGCCTCAGTTTTGGCTTCTAGCGTCCCAGATATTTTTCGATCACGTCTTCATTGGCCTGTACCTCAGCTAGCGTGCCTTCGGCCAGTACCTGTCCTTGTGCCAGTACCGTGACTTTGGTGCTGATGGTGTCAATAAAGCTCATGTCGTGTTCGACCACCACCAGCGTATGCTTCTTTTTCAGCTCTAGACATAGCTCAGCGGTGCGCTCGGTTTCGGCATCGGTCATGCCTGCCACAGGCTCATCTAACAGGATTAATTTCGGCTTTTGCATCAATAGCATACCGATCTCAAGCCATTGCTTTTGACCATGTGACAGCAAGCCTGCTGGTTTACTGACAAATTCCTGTAGCCGAATCTGCGCCAGCGACTCCTCAAGGGCTTGCTGTGCATCAGCAGACAGCTTACGGGTTAGGCTACGGCGCACGGTTTTATCACGCGGCGCGGCCAGCAACAGATTTTCCATCACAGTAAAGTTTTCAAATACCGTGGGTTTTTGGAATTTACGCCCAATGCCTGCTTCGGCGATTTCTTCGGTCGACATTTTAGACAGATCCATCGTCTGGCCAAAAAACGCCGTGCCAGTGGTTGGGCGAGTTTTGCCAGTAATCACGTCCATCATGGTGGTTTTACCGGCACCATTTGGCCCAATGATGCAGCGCAACTCGCCTTCGTCGATATACAACGACAGCTCGTTCAACGCCCGAAACGCATCGAACCAGACACTGACATTTTCGAGATACAGGGCGACACCATGCGTCATGTCCACGCCGCTGGTTTTTAAATGCGAGGCTGCACCGGAAATCCCATCACGGCCACCGTCATTGATGATGGATTGCTTCATTTGGCATCTCCTTTACCGAAACGTTTAAGGCTCAGTTTTTTAAATAGCCCAACGATGCCATCGGGTAAAAATAGCGTCACCACGATAAACAGCGTGCCGAGAATCAGCAGCCAAAACTCAGGAAATGCCACGGTAAAGAAGGTTTTTGCGCCGTTGACTACACCTGCGCCGATCAGTGGCCCGATCAACGTGCCACGACCACCGGTCGCCACCCAGACCGCCATCTCGATTGAATTGACCGTACCCATTTCACCTGGATTAATAATGCCGACTTGCGGCACATACAACGCGCCCGCAATCGCGGCAATCGTGGCGGACAACGTCCACGCGGATAGCTTGTACCACAGCGTGCGATAGCCGAGATATTGCAGGCGGTTTTCGCTGTCCCGAATCGCACCCAGCACCCGACCGTAGGGCATCGACAGCAACTTGCGCAGCCCAATAAAACTCAGCATCAGCACCAATGCGGTGATAAAGCACAGCGTGGCTCGCGTGGTAGCCGCAGTAATATCTTGCCCCAAAATCGTGGTAAATCCGGTAAAACCATTGTTACCACCGAAGCCGGTTTCATTGCGAAAGAACAGCAGTGCAGCAGCATAGGTCATCGCTTGGGTGATGATCGCAAAGTACACGCCTTTGATTTTAGAGCGAAAAGCAAACAAGCCAAAGATAAAGGCAATCAAGGCGGGAATGGCCAGCACCAAAATCATCGACCACCAAAAATGCTGTGTGCCTGTCCAAAACCACGGTACTTCCGTCCAACTCAAGAAGCGCATAAACTCAGGCAAGCCATCGGGACTGGTCTGCCGCATCAGGTACATGCCAAATGCATAACCACCCAGTGCAAAGTACAAACCATGGCCAAGGCTTAAAATCCCTGCATAACCCCAGACCAGATCCAGCGCCAGCGCAACCAAGGCAAAACACATGATTTTACCGATCAAAGTGACCCAGTAGCCTGACAAGTGAAACGCCGAATCCACAGGCAACAAATGCAGCCATGGCAAGCCCAACAACATCGCAAAACACAAGCCAATCGCGACAGCACTATACGGTTTATCCGAAAATAACTTAGTCATGATCATTTGAACTTACTCCACAAAGCGGCCTTTCACCGCAAACAGCCCTTGTGGACGTTTTTGGATAAACAGAATAATCAGCACCAGCAAACAGATTTTTGCCAATACCGCACCCATACCGACTTCAAGGAACGTGCCACCGATGCCCAGACCCAATGCAGCCAAGGTTGCACCCATGAGCTGACCCACCCCACCGACCACCACCACTAGGAAGGTATCAATGATGTAGCTTTGCCCCAGATCAGGTCCAACATTACCAATCTGTGCCAACGCACAGCCCGCCAGACCCGCCAAACCTGAGCCTAGCCCGAACGCCAGCATATCAATCCGTGCTGAACGCACCCCGATTGCCCGCGCCATCTGACGATTTTGCGTCACGGCACGGACAAACAATCCAAAGCGTGTTTTGGCAATCAGCCACATCAACAGCAGCAGCACAGCAACCGTAAACACAATAATCGCAATCCGGTTATACGGCAGCATCAGCGACGGGGTCAGCGCAATCCCACCACTCAGCCATGAGGTATTGGTCACTTCGACGTTTTGTGCGCCAAAAATCATCCGAACCATCTGCATCAAAATCAAACTGACCCCAAAGGTCGCCAGTAGGGTTTCAAGCTGCCGACCATACAGCGGCCGAATCACAATCCGCTCAATGATCATGCCGACCATTGCGCTAACCAAAAACGCCGCCGGAATCGCGGCCAGCAGATACCAATCGACCGCACCAACGAAATGCGTCTTAAAAAAACCTTGCATCACATAGGTGGTATACGCGCCGATCATGATCAGCTCACCGTGTGCCATATTAATCACGCCTAACAAGCCGTAAGTAATCGCTAAACCTAACGCGGCCAGCAACAAAATACTGGCCATGCTTAACCCTGCAAAAAAATGCCCTGACCATTCGCTGGTTTTGAGTCGAGTTTGCACACTGCCTTCAGCAGCTTTAAGTGCAGCGGTCAGCTCTGCCGAGAGGTTCGGCTCAGCCAGTTTGCTTTGAATCAGTGCCAATACTTCAGGATGGTTACTGCCTGCCAAGATATTGGCTGCACTGATTTGCTTCGCGGTATCGGTCGATTGAAGGTCTAAACGTGCTTGTAGTTGTTGTAGGCGGCTCAGCACCTCAGCATTTTTTTCGGCCGCTAAAGCCGTTGCGAGTAAGACAGGATCAATTTCACTTGGATTAGACTCTAGAATTTTGACCGCTTGTAATCGTTGTTTTGGCTCATCAGCAGCAAGTTTAATTTTGGCTCGACTAAAATTAAGCGCTTGTTTTAAGGTATTGATCAAGGTGACTTGACGAAAGCCCGTCGGCTGCGCCACCACTTGCATGCTGGGATAACGCATGACCACATCGTTTTGAAATAAGTAGGCATTGCCATCGACATCGTTATACAGTTCGTTGGCATCGATATACGCCACCAACTGATCTAACTGCTCGGCCGACGCTGGCCATTGGTTCAGCATATCGCGACGAGTCGAAAAATCACCCCGCACAAACTGCTCAATCGCATCGCCGTGCACACTAGGTGCAGCCAACGCTACTGTGCTCGAAAGCGTCGCAGCTTGGCTTGATGCAACGGCTTGAGTGGGTGTTATCGTGGTCTGATCAGTCGCGTGCGCAACCCCGACCCAGAGCCCAGCACTGCATGTTACCGCACAGAATAAGGACGAGAGCTTCATCAGATGCCCCTCAAAAATATCATCATTAGAAAAGTCAGCAATCGGAACAATCATCAAACTAGAAAATCTTGTCTTGGTCATTGCGACCAAGACAAGCATGCAAGCCTTACTTCGGCACGTACGGGCTCCATGGCTCGGCACGAATCGTGGTCGGTGTGCTGTGGACGATGTCAAACTGACCATCAGCGCGAATTTCACCAATCATCACCGGCTTATGCAAGTGGTGGTTGGTTTCGTCCATTTTTAGGGTAAAGCCTGATGGCGCATCAAAGGTCTGACCCGCCATCGCGGTGCGCACGGCATCGACATCGGTCGTACCGGCTTTGGTCACCGCTTGCGCCCACATGTTGATCCCAACATAAGTCGCTTCCATCGGATCATTGGTCACGGCTTTTTCGGCGTTTGGCAGCTTCTGAGCGACGGCCCAGTTTTTATACTTCTGCACAAACTCAGTGTTTTTTGGGCTCTTCACCGACATGAAATAGTTCCATGCCGCCAAATGCCCGACTAGCGGCTTGGTATCAATCCCACGCAACTCTTCTTCACCGACCGAGAACGCCACCACTGGAATATCCGAGGCTTTAATGCCTTGGTTACCGAGTTCGCGGTAGAACGGCACGTTAGAGTCACCGTTGATGGTTGAAATCACCGCAGTTTTTTTACCGACTGCAAATTTCTTCACGTTACCAACAATGGTCTGGTAGTTGCTATGACCAAACGGGGTGTATTCCTCCATAATGTCTTTTTCATCGACACCTTTAGAGATCAAGAACGCCCGCAGAATCTGGTTGGTGGTACGTGGATAAACATAATCCGTGCCAAGCAACACAAACCGCTCTGCCTTACCCCCTTCCTCGCCCATCAGGTATTCCACGGCTGGAATCGCCTGCTGGTTCGGTGCGGCACCGGTGTAGAAGATGTTTTTCGATTGCTCTTGGCCTTCGTACTGAACTGGATAAAACATCAAGCCGTTCAGCTCTTCGACCACTGGCAGCACCGACTTACGCGATACCGATGTCCAGCCTCCGAAGATCACTGCGACTTTGTCTTGAGTCAGCAGTTGACGCGCACGCTCTGCAAACAGCGGCCAATCAGAGGCAGGATCAACCACCACTGGCTCAAGCTGCTTGCCCAACACACCGCCATTGGCATTGATTTCACTGATGGTCATCAGTGCTGTATCTTTCAGAGAGGTTTCCGAAATCGCCATCGTGCCCGACAGCGAGTGCAAGATCCCGACTTTGATGGTATCACCACTGGCCGCAGGTGCAGCAGCTTTGGCTTCGGCGGCAGCGGCGGTTTCTTCGGCTGGCTTTTTGCTACAGCCCGTGATCGCCATGCTACCCGCAAGGGCAGCCGCAGCAATCGATAGGTTTAAAAATTTACGACGACTCAGCATACTGTACTCCACAAGACTCAATTTAGATGACCGTTCAAATGTCGGATTAGAAGGTCATTGCCAGTGAAGCGACCAGTTTGTTGTCTTGTTTTACGCCGTAACGATCATCGCCACCCAAGATCATGTCGAGACCCATGGTTGCACCGGTCGCGGCCAATGGCTTGCTCACGCCGAGAATCAAATGACGGAAGCCAGCGTCTTTAGAGGCGGCAGTTTCTGGCATAAAGTCACCGTCTTTGGTGTATAGATAGGCACCGAGTTTAGCAGTACCGGTAAAATCCATCGGCAAGCCATACGAATATGACGCGACGAAATAGGTGTCACCTGCATTACCGTAGGTCACATCATTCAGCAGGGTTTGTGCAGTCAGGCCAAAATCACCATAGCTCAGACCGAGCATGGTTTCGTAACCAGTCGACTCCCAACCTGGGTAGTAGTAATAAATGGTACCGCCAACTTGGTAACCGACATCACCAGAGCTGCCTTTGTAACCCGCATAAAAGTCGCTTTCGAGTGATTTTTTATCGCCTGCTGCCGCGACAGCAGGGTTCAAGTCCGCATAGTTATAGCTCAGAGTTGAGAACCAGTAACCCGCATAAAAGCCACTGGCATGGCTATAGTCAATACTACCCTGTACCGCTGGCACGTCAGATTCAGGCGCATTGGTGATGCCGCGCAGATTATAGCTAGACAGCAAACCAATATAGCCAGACACGGAATGCTCAGGAGTTTCTTCTGCATGCACAGCACCAGATACCACCAGACCTGCAACCACGAGTGTTTTCAGCATTGTATTCATCGAATGTACCACCCCAAGACTATAAAGAAGATATCCCGCCCAAATCATGCTGATCTGTAGCAAGCACGCTTAGACTATCAAAAGGCGTGCCAACTTTTATTTATTATAATAAAACAAATACTTATTAAAAATAAATTCGTCTACTTCCTCAACTGCAAAAGAAATCATACTTCTGCCAATACATGTCCCATCCTAGCGCACCATACTGGTGCACTAAGATAGCACGCTCAAAATAGAGTAATGAATCCTGAGATTGAAATCACAATAAGACCCGTTACACTCCAAGAAAATCGTAACACTGTGCCTGCAAATGCAAGTTTTTTTGCCCCACGGCGGACTGAAAAAACTGATCCAGCATTTGCTTTAAGATGGACAAATCGGCAGCACGTTCAAACTGATCAATCCACGGTCGTACAGCAAAATCCTGCATACTCAGGTCTAACATCAGATCCAAAACATCAAAACGTGCTGTGGCAAAGTCAACGATGCGCCGCGATGCTGCTGGCACCGACAACACCTCTTGCTTGCGTGCAATCAGGCCAAGTTGTGCAAGTCGATGGATCGAATCGAGATCCACATATGGCAAGCCTTTATCCATCAATTGGCGTACTGAAGCCTCACCATCCACAAAAATCAGCAATCGACGTAGATACGTATCTAGCTGAGTTTGTTTAAAATTTTGTGGCTCATGGATCAGCTGTAAGCCAAACTCCGTTTTAAGCGGAATATCATCCATTCCAAACATAATTAAGAGTCCTCAGCACGCTTGATTTTAATCCGATTAATGGCGGCATCGAGCTTTTGGATGTCACCTAAAAACTCTTCACGACCACTGTGTTCTGGTAACTGATTGGCTTGCTGTTTGAGATGGGTTGCGGCCGCATCAATCGCCAAATAAATATTACGTAAGCGTAACTGCATCATCTCCAACGCCCCAATCAGCGAGTGCGGTGACTGAGCATGTAACGCCTGCGTGAGATCACCGGTTGCAATCCGTGCCGTCGCGGCAACCGCATCTTCTGGATCAGCGCCGAGCGCTTGTAGCAACTTATGAATCAGGATGATCATGCCCAAACTAAACAGGAATGCACCAGTCAAAATCACCAAAAACAACAGCCCTTGCTGTCGATTGGCTTGGTTACGCACACTGAGCGCCTGCTGATCAAAACGCTGCTGCACTTGCTGCTGCATAAGATGCACCAACCCATCCATGCCAGCCGAGGTTGGCCGGTCAATACCGCGCACGGCCGTATCAATCTGCTGCATCATCTCCAGCGTCATCGGCTGTCCCAAATACGGCTGAATTGCAGCACGATATTGCTGGCCGAGTTGCTGATGATCCAAGAGTAATTGGTTCACTTTGCCCGTAGCCTCAGTCATTTTTAGTTGTATTAACTGCTGCTTGAGAGCACTCAGTCCGCGCTGCATCTCTGCTTCACGTTCCTTAAAACCGTTCCAATACTTGGCTTGTAAGGTCAGATCATAGCCACGCAGCATGGTATTTTTCCATTCTTGCACTTGACGCTGAAAACTCACTTGTGACTGTCGCGCAGCATCCATAGTTTCCGACAGTTGCAGCCCATCTTGATAGGCAATATTGGTGGTTTGGATTAAGTGATTGACCTGAACGCGACTGCCCAGTAACACCAGTATAATAATCGTAAGACTAATCAGGGTAAGTACGGTTAATTTGTTGCGAAAACGCATGGGAGTTCCTCTCCTATTTTTGACTACAGTTCAATACCGCGACTCAATATCGAGTAGGTGACACGCATCCGTGTGTGATGGTGATCCATCTATAGGTTTATGTGCGTCATCTGTACGCTATTTTCGGGCGGCATTCACCAACGGGCGTGGAGTATAGCCAGCCGCACCCATATAATCGTGTCGGAAATATGACAAAACCAGCAAATTGACAAGAAATTTAGCGTTATGATCAATAATTTAGTATTTTATCAGTCTCGCCGTAAAGCTCACCGCACTTCGTGTTGCGACGTATACAGCTCAAGGCGAGAAGGAGGCCAATAACAAGTCTGGCTGAACAGTCTATGTACACAAACTGTTCAGCCACCGAATATGGGCTTATTTAGCCGCTTCAATCGACTTTAAAATTTCGGCGCGTGCGGCATCGGCATTATCCCAACCCAGGATCTTGACCCACTTACCCGCTTCAAGCTCTTTATAGCGATTAAAGAACTGCTCAATCTGCTGAATCAATAATGCAGGCAGATCGGTATGCTCTTGGATATCACGATACATGACGGACAACTTGTCATGTGGCACAGCAATCAGCTTCGCGTCGATACCGGAGTCATCTTCCATACGCAGCATACCGACTGGACGGCAGCGAATCACCGCACCAACAGCAACTGGGTATGGCGTGACCACCAAGACATCGAGTGGATCACCATCTTCTGACAAGGTGTGTGGAATATAGCCATAGTTGGCAGGATAGAACATCGGGGTCGCCATAAAGCGATCCACAAACACCGCGCCAGAATCTTTATCGATTTCGTACTTAATCGGATCATGATTCGCTGGAATTTCAATGATCGCATAAACGTCATTCGGGACGTCTTTACCAGCAGGAATATCGTTATAGCTCATTGGACATACACTCGCAGCATTAAAAAATCTGTTCGATTATACGGTGCAATGCTTTGGCCTGCCTAGCCAAATCCCACACAATCGGTCGAATGCTGTGCTAACCAATTCGCGCCGAGGCCACCAAGAGCAAGATCGAACACGCCAAACCTAACAGCCAAATCACCGAGCGAAAACTGGCCAGATTCGCCAAATAGGCAACGCCATAAATCACTCGAAGCACCACATACGCAACCGCAAGCTGATTAATCAACGGCTGCGGCACGATCATGTATTGCGCCATCAGCACGGCGGCTAGAAATATGGGCAAGGTCTCAAAACTGTTCAATTGTGCTGCATTGGCACGCGCCGCCAAACCCTGAGCCTGACTCAGCGCCTGACGTGGATTTTGATTGTCTTTGGGCTTAAACCCAGCCGAAATCTTGGCAATCAAAGTGAAACTAAATGGCAGCAAACTGGCGATGATCATGCAGTAAATTGCGATGCTAACCTGACTCATGCAACAGCCCCTAGAATTTAAGGGCTAGTTTTAACATCTTTTGCGCGACAAACACAGCGGACGTGATGACAACAGCTTGAATTTAGCCAACATCAGCAAATAAGCCATCGAACAAAATCGAGCTGAGATAACGCTCACCCGAGTCTGGCAGAATCACCACGATGGTTTTGCCTTGCGATTCAGGCCGTTCGGCAACTTGAGCGGCGGCGGCCAACGCCGCACCACAGGAAATCCCACACAAGATCCCCTCTTCAGTCGCGGCGCGGCGTGCCCACGTCACCGCGTCAGCACTCGACACGGTTTGCACCTCATCAATCAAGGCCAAATCCAGATTTTTCGGGATAAAATTTGCACCAATACCTTGAATTTTATGCGGTGCGGGCTGTATTGGCATACCCGCTAGCGTCTGGCTAATTAACGGCGACTCAGCCGGCTCAACCGCGACGCTGTGCAATAATTGCGCTTTAGTTTGCTTAAAATAACGTGAAATGCCCGTAATCGTGCCACCCGTGCCGACACCTGCCACCAAAACATCGACTGCACCTTGTGTCGCATCCCAAATCTCAGGCGCAGTTGTATCATGGTGAATCTGAGGATTGGCTGGATTCTCAAATTGCTGTGGCAAAAAATACTGTTCTGGCGCACGGTCTTTCATCCGCTGTGCCTCGTCTACCGCCCCTTGCATGCCTAAGGCAGCATCGGTCAGCACCAAGTTTGCACCTAAAGCCTTCAATACTTTACGCCGCTCAATGCTCATGCTAGCGGGCATGGTTAAGGTGATTGCATAGTCTTTGGCAGCTGCCACAAAAGCTAACGCAATACCCGTATTACCACTGGTCGGTTCAACGATATGCATACCTTGCTTGAGGACACCACGCTGTTCGGCATCGCGAACCATGGCCGCACCGATGCGGCACTTGACCGAAAAAGCAGGGTTACGACTTTCGATTTTCGCCAATACAGTAACGCCCTTCGGCATGATACGATTAAGGCGAATTAACGGCGTGTTGCCGATAGATTCAGCGTTATTGTCATAGATCGCAATCCCGCGATTGGCGTTGCTGGCATGATTCATCTATTTGATCTCAACCTGTCAATCCGATCATTTCATCTTGCCTGAAAAGCCCACCACGCTTCAAGTGCAGCCAAAAACGCAAGCACATGAAAATGTTGCTTTTAATCTTAAAAAACATCTTTAGCACAAAAACAGCAATCTGCAATCTGCATAAGATTGCTTATACTGCGCAACGCCATGCTTCAATCACCACTGCGCTGTCGCCGATCAGCCTCATCGCAAGGAAAACTCAATGAAGTTGGACATTGTTGATGCCTTCATTACAGGGCAAGCCTTTTCCGGCAATCCGGCTGCTGTGGTCAGAGCAGAGCGGCCGCTGGCAGACAGCCTCATGCAAAAAATCGCCGCCCAACATAATTTAGCAGAAACGGCATTTATTTGGCCGCTCGACGCGACAGCCCAACATTGGGATATTCGTTGGTTCTCCCCTACGACGGAGGTTGAACTGTGTGGCCATGCCACGCTAGCAGCCGCCTACTCGGTGTTTTGCGATCATCCAGCACTAGAACATCTACAGTTTATCTCACGACGGCACGGTGCATTATCGGTCAGCTCACGCGATGATGGTCTGGCACTGGATCTGCCGATTCAAACACAGCGCCTGATTGTTTCGCCACCATCGCAATTGGTGCGGGCGATTCCAGAGGGTTTTCGGGAGATCTTTCTCGGCGTGGATTGGCTGGTGGTGTATGACGATCCTAACATCGTCACTCAAGCCAAACCCGATTTGGCACTGATCCGACAATTGCCTGATCGCGGGGTGATTCTGACTGCAACAGGGCTCGGAGAATGCGATTTTGTCAGTCGATTTTTTGCGCCGCGCATCGGCATTGATGAAGATGCAGTGACCGGATCAACACACTGCGCACTTGCACCATATTGGGGCGTAAGACTGGAGAAACAGCGACTTTCGGCATGGCAAGCCTCAGCCCGCGGTGGTTTACTCTGCACCGAAATGAGTCGAGGACGGGTCAACCTGATCGGCCAATGCCGTTTATATAGCCGAGGTTGGATTTATTTGGAAGACAGCTAGCCGATTCGCTATGCTGTAACGGCACTTGATTCAGCTCATTCAGCAGGAGTAACACGATGTCAGACGACATGATTACCAAAATCGGCATGGGGATCGGTGTACCGATTATTCTGGCATTTTTATTCTTTATTATCTGGGATTTGGCAAAACAATCGAAAGCAGGCAAATTTGGCACTGTGATGATGTTTTTGGTATTGGGTGGTGGCTTTATCAGCTATATCATCAAGATGTTTTTGGAGTGGTATGTCGGGCGTGGCATGTGATCGCGCTGATATTGCAGCCCAAAATCCGCTATGCTGCCCGCTTCAACTGGCTTTGGACACTCGGCGACTATGGCACTAAAAGCAACCATTTATAAATGCGATCTGAATATCGCCGATATGGATCGGCACTACTATGCAGATCACGCCCTCACGATTGCCAAACACCCGTCTGAAACCGATGAGCGACTGCTGGTGCGGATGCTGGCTTTTGCCAGATTTGCCAGTGACAATCCTGACTTTACCAAGGATCTGTTTGAAACTGACTTACCCGCGCTGTGGTGTCGTGATTTGACGGGTGCATTGACCTTGTGGATTGAGCTTGGCCAGCCGGATGACAGCAAAATTCGTAAAGCCTGTAATCGAGTTGATCAGGTCGTGCTGATCAGCTATGCCAATAGCACCGACACATGGTGGAAGCCGCTAGAAAGCAAAGTGGCACGCATGGATAATCTGACTGTCTTGCAACTGCCATGGCCGACGTTACAAACACTGGCCGCACAGCTGAATCGTGGCATGCACATGCAAATCAATGTTCAAGATGGCGACTGGAGTGTCGCGATTGGTGACGGTGAGCCAGTCTCGCTAGATTGGGTCGTGCTTCAGCAGAGTCGCTAACATGCAACAACGCGCAACAAAAAACCACCCGAATTAAAGGTGGTTTTTTGTTGATTCAGGCTATCAACCCTGCCCAACGCGCCTTATTCAAAGGGGGCTTAGCAGGATTGACAGCAAGCTGTGCTTATTTGCGCAACTCTTTACGCAAGATTTTACCGACAGGTGATTTTGGTAGCTCCGTCATAAACTCGACAGAACGAGGCTGCTTATAGCCGGTGAGGTTTTCACGGCAATAGGCCAAAATCTCTTCTTCAGTCAAACTGGCATCGTCCTTGACGATGAACAGCTTCGGCACTTCACCGCTTTTTTCGCTTGGAATACCAATCACCGCGGCTTCCAACACTTTAGGGTGCATGGTGACCACTTCTTCGATTTCGGCTGGATAAACGTTAAAGCCTGATACCAAAATCATGTCTTTCTTACGATCGACAATTTTCACATAGCCTTTTTCGTCCATCACCCCGATGTCACCAGAGCGGAAATAACCATCACTGGTCATAACTTTTTCGGTTTCGTCAGGACGCTGCCAGTAGCCTTTCATGACCTGTGGGCCACGAATTGCAATCTCGCCGCGCTCACCAATCGGCATCAAATTACCATCATCATCGAGGATCGCAATATCAGTCGATGGCAATGGAATCCCAATCGTACCGGTATATTTGGTGATGTTCGGTGGATTAGCAGTGGCAACGGGTGAGGTTTCTGACAAACCATAACCCTCGACAATCGGCACACCCGTAATGTCTTGCCATGCTTGCGCAGTCGATGACAATACCGCCATGCCACCACCCATCGCCAGCTTCATGCCAGAATGGTCGAGGTTTTTAAAGTCTTCGTTATGTACCAGCGCATTGAACAGCGTATTTACGGCTGGGAAAAAAGATGGGCGATACTTGTCCACTTCCTTTACCAAACCCGGAATATCACGTGGATTCGGCACCAGCACATTCAAGCTGCCCTTGTACATGCCATACATGGCACAGACCATAAAGGCAAAAATATGATACAGCGGCAAGGCACACAGAATTGTCTGCGCGTCTTGCTCGCCCTTGCCGAACGCCACTTGGAACAGCGTGTCGACCTGAATCAAGTTCGCCACGAGGTTTTTATGGGTGAGTTCTGCGCCTTTAGAGACACCGGTTGTTCCACCGGTATATTGCAGCACAGCGGTATCGCTGAGCGTAACATTTGGGCGCTGATAATTACTGGCATTGCCTGAGGATAAGGCAGCATTGAACGCGATATGTTTACCGATATTCCATGCCGGCACTTGTTTGCGCACTTTACGCACCACAAAGTTGACCAACAAGCCCTTAATACCCAGTAAGTCACCCACCGTCGCAACAATCACATGCTTGACCGGTGTATTCTTGGCAATCGGCTGATAAACCGCCGCAAAATTTTCAAGAATAATTAATACTTCTGAGCCAGAGTCTTTCAACTGATGCTCAAGCTCACGCGAGGTATACAGTGGATTAACGTTGACCAGCACATAGCCCGCCCGCAAAATTGCTACCGCAGCAATCGGATATTGCAGCACGTTCGGCATCATCACGGCGACACGTGCGCCTTGCTTGAGACCTAACGATTGCAGATACGCGGCAAACTTACGACTTGCTTGGTCAATATCGTCAAAGGTCATGCGTTTGTCCATACAGACAAATGCATCACGCTCACGGTATTTTTGAAAGTTTTGTTCAAACAAATCAACCAACGACGTTTGTTCTGCCGGTAACACCACTTCTGCCGGAATGCCTGAAGTTTTATAGGTTTCCAACCACACTTTTTCCATCAAGATCTCTCCAGATCATCTTAAATAAATACTGCTATACAGTATAAGTGTTTGCAGCATCTGTCCACCGATACTATTGACTAAAAATTCTACACAGGTTTTTTTTTAGCCATTGACAAACAAACGATGCCTGCCCGCTCGCTTGGCTTGATACAGCGCATCATCGGCACGAATCAATAGCTGTAGATTATCGGTCTCGTTATTTAAGCTGGTTGCAATCCCAATGCTCACGGTGATGTGACTGGCCACCTGTGACCACCGATGCTCCACTGCCAACCGATCCACTGACTGAATAACCCGTCGAGCCACCTCAATCGCGCCTTGGGTATTGGTATTCGGCAAAATCAACACAAAGGACTCGCCACTATAACGACAGGCTTGATCGGCAGGCCGTAGCAGTGATTCGCGTAAAATTTGTGCCACTTGTTGCAACACCACATCACCCGCCACTGCGCCGTAATTATCGTTATATAAATTAAAATAATCTAAATCCAGATACAGCAGCGACAGCTCTTGTTGATCGCGACGGGTACGCTCCCACTCACGCCGAAAAATATCATCAAATGAGCGTCGATTCGGCAAGCCAGACAACAAATCTTCGCGGGCGGCTGAGTCCAGCCTTTGTTGCAACCCTTGCAAAACATGCCCTTGCTCCAGCAGCAAGAGCTCTTGCAAAAATGCCAAACGATGATTGGCCTCAATCAACGCCATCACAAATAACAACACCGCCCCATATAACACCGTCAAATGACCCAGTTTCAACCACTCAACTTGAACACCGCTCATCAAAGCAATTAATAAAGCGGTCGCACAGGAAAACAATAATATCCCTGCAAATACCCACACGCGAATCCGTGAGGCAAACGCCATAATCAGCAGCATCAGGCCAGTATTCAACATCGCGTGATCTGCGTAATCCGCGGTCAGTGCAAAGAAGTAACTCAGCAGCAACAGGGTCAGCACCAGCGTGCCACAGCCGGTGACAATCCATTCAAAATTCTGTAACCAACGCGGCTTGCTTGGGATCAGTGCACCCACCACCAAACTGGCAAGCAGCGGCAGCCACACCGACCATAACAGCACGCCTTGATGCACAAACATGTCGTCTGGATAGAACTGTATACTCATGCCCAAGATCATCACGTAGACAATCAGCAGCATCGGCCACCCTAATCTAACGACCTCACGATACTCACCTGCACGCTGGCGCAGATAGCGCTGCTCCAGCTCAGCATCCACAAAATGTAAGCTCAAGCGACGCTGCTCGACTTGATCACGGACTATGGCCAGCAGGCGTTCCGGCAAACGTGCCATCATACTGTGAGTGTCCGATGACATTTGCGCGGTATACGAGGGCATGGGTTGCTGTAAGGATACAGTGGTTTTGGACGTACTCAAAGTGCTACTCCTGCAACGGATTGTACTGTTGTTTTACGGGTCATCCCTGCCCAGTCTCTATGTACACCAACCCTCAATTTTTCATATTGCCCCACAAAATACAAGCCGTGATGACAAAACCATACGGCTTGCCATCAACATCGATCATACAGCACAGCAACCATGCTTAGACAGACTGTAACTGGTGGGCTTTTTGGTAGCCACGCGGCAATAAATGTCCGCGTGCGCCACGCTTTCCTGAATAGTGCGCCAAGTCGGCTGGCTTCAAGGTCAACGCCCGAGAGCCTGCAATCAGCTGCACACTCGACGATGCTGCAAACGCACAGAAGGCCACTACCGTTTCATTGGCTTCCAACTGAATCAGTTTATTACCTTTGCCTTTGCTCAGCACGGGTAGATCTGCCAAAGCATACACCAACAATCGGCCAGTCGAAGATAATACTGCGATCCGATCAGCCCCTGCTGGTAGCAGCACAACAGACAACAGCTGTGCCGTATCGACTAGGCTCACCATGGCTTTTCCGGCTTTGGCATGACTGTCTAATGCGCCCAACTGACTGACAAAACCATACCCTTGGGTCGACACCAGCATGATGGGCTGCTGCTGATCACCCATCAGCACTTGGATGAAAGTCGCTAGTGCTGGCGGCGCTAGCTTGCTGGTCACCGGCTCACCTTGACCTCGCGCTGATGGCAGCCCACTGGCCAGCAAACCATAGCTGCGCCCCGTCGAATCTAACAGATACACCCGCTGATTGCTCTTACCAGTGGTATGGCTCAGATAGCCATCGCCCGCCCGATAGTTGAGTTGCGCGGGATCAACCTCGCTGCCTTTGGCACTACGAATCCAACCTGCCTGTGACAGCACCACAGTAATCGCTTCTGCGGGAACCAGATCAGACTCTTTTAACGCGATTGCCTCACCGCGCTCGACCAGTGGTGAGCGACGCAGATCACCATATTTTTTGGCATCTGCTTGTAGCTCACTGATTAACAGTTTTTTGAGTGACGCAGGGTTATTCAGTTGTTCTTGAATACCCTCACGCTGTGCCAGCAGCTCATCTTGCTCACGGCGTAACTCCATTTCTTCTAAGCGTGCGAGATGGCGCAATTTCAAATCTAAAATCGCATCGGCTTGCACCGCATCTAAGCCAAAGGTATTCATCAGCATCGCTTTGGGCTGATCTTCCTCACGGATAATCCGAATCACTTCATCAAGGTTTAAATACGCAATCAGCAAGCCTTGCAAAAGATGTAGGCGCTTTTCGATTTTATCCAAATGATGCTGTAAGCGCCGCCGCACGGTATCTTGCCGTGACACTAACCACTCCAGCAAAATGCCTTTTAGTGATTTTACCTGTGGCCGACCATCCAGACCGATCACGTTCAGATTGACCCGATAGCTTGACTCTAAATCGGTGGTCGCAAACAAATGACTCATCAAAGCATAGGTATCAATCCGATTCGAGCGCAGCACAATCACAATCCGCGTCGGATGCTCATGATCAGACTCATCACGAATATCAGTCACCAATGGCAGTTTTTTGGCCTGCATCTGATCAGCAATCTGACTGATAATTTTATTGCCTGAGATTTGGTACGGTAATGCAGTAATCACGATTTCGGTTTTATCGACTTGATACACCGCACGCATCCGATAGCTGCCACGTCCGGTGATTTGAATTTTAAGCAGATCGGCGGCAGGCGTAATCAGTTCAGCATCGGTCGGTAAATCAGGAGCTGGAATATAGCTGGCAAGTTTTTCATCTGACAGGTCAGGATTTTTGAGCAGCTCTATGGTGCCTTTGACCACCTCCCGCAGGTTGTGGGGTGGAATATCAGTCGCCATACCCACGGCAATACCAGTCGTGCCATTGAGTAAAATATTCGGCAGGCGTGCCGGTAATACCACCGGTTCTTGTAGTGTGCCATCGAAGTTATCTTGCCAATCCACCGTGCCCTGACCCAACTCACTGAGCAGGGTTTCGCTGTAGGCCGACAGCTTGGCTTCGGTGTAGCGCATCGCCGCAAACGACTTTGGATCATCTGGCGAGCCCCAATTGCCCTGACCTTCGACCAACGGATAGCGATAGCTAAACGGCTGTGCCATCAGCACCATGGCTTCGTAACAGGCCGAGTCACCATGTGGATGATACTTGCCCAACACATCGCCCACGGTGCGTGCAGATTTTTTCGGCTTACCGCTATTTTTTAAACCCAACTCACTCATGGCGTACACAATGCGCCGCTGCACGGGTTTGAGCCCATCGGTGATATGTGGCAAAGCACGATCCATGATCACGTACATGGCGTAATTTAGATAAGCCTGCTCAGTAAACTCGGCAACCGAGCGATTTTCAGTGGCGGCATTAACAAAGCTGGTCATGGCAACAACAGTAGCAAAACGGACAGACTATCAATCATAGGGCTTTTTGCAGCAATTGCACATGCCGAACGTCACCAACTGACGTGACATTCAGCACCCTTTGGCCATACAGCACCACGGGTATGCGCATTTTACGCTGGCCGCTAGTCCTCTAAATGCAGTTCGGCGGTGGTTTTGGCACCCCGCGCACGCAATAATTCCAAAGTAGCCTGCTCTTCTGGCAGCGCATCTGACCACTCGACCAGATCAAAATCCACGTCGAACCACAGCTGACAAATCGATGATAAAATCGTCATGCCTTCATCATCGAGCCGATTTGGATTTACTTTTAAATCTAACAACTGCTGCACCACTGGCACGCAAGCAGCACTGGCTGCATCCCATAGTGGCCCAAAAAACTCATCAATATCCCACAAATGCACATTGGCACCAGCCTGAATCAAGGCATCAATAATCTGCTGATAAGGCGTCAGCAATGTCGCCTTCTCACCCTCTTCGAGTGGATGCTCAGTTTCGTAGCCGTGTACCACAGCCTCCCACCAATGAAATAACTGATCACAAATCTGCGTCAGCGGTGTGCCACGCTCTGGTATGATAAAATTCGGGTCTAGACCTTGGCTGAGCAGTACTTGCACACGATCAACATCTAACTGACTCATCGCTTGGCTTAACGCGGTTTGTTGGTCGCTGAGCATACTAAATATCCATCATCAAAAAAGAGTGGCAACTATTGTTACACACTCTTTGTCATCATCCACCGGTGATCTCATCAGACATGGCGAATATGTCGTCCACTCATATCTGAGTTCGAACCAGAGGTATCCGAGTCTACTGAACGATCAATTACCCGCTCAGCAATCAGTGTATACAGCCGACCGAACACAATGCTGGCGAGTATGGCTGTAGGCAGCATCAAAAAAGGCATCTCACTGAATAACATCATCATCATGATAACTCCTGTGCGATTAATCCGAGTCATGCCATCAGGCATGATCAGCATAACAAAGGGCGATTTCAGACATCGAGCCACACTGAACATAATATATTCACATCGACAGATCATTGAAACTTTGTCTTACACCAACAATTCAGTGACATAAGAGATGTTTTTCGTCTGACAAACAAACTATCTAAAATGATGTAACGCTCAATATAATCTTGAATTTACTCAGCAAAAATCTTTCAGATCACGACAAGACTGCATCGACACGCACACAAACAAACGTGTCCATGCTATAACCCTAGAAATCCAATTTTGACTTAGCTCACCATGCTCAATCACTCATACTTGTCTATCGCTGGCCTCTGCCTACTGTGTGGCAGCACACCTTATGCTGCCGACAGCACGCCAGACGCAGCATCTCGACTACAAGGCTTGCAAGATCAGTCCATTCAGAGCATCCGTGACTTGACTCAGCCAACGCCTACCGCTGATTTATGGATCGACCAACAACACGCCACGATCCAAGATACGCTAAAAAACCA
Organism: Moraxellaceae bacterium; assembly: GCA_037969155.1. Classification (GTDB taxonomy): domain Bacteria; phylum Pseudomonadota; class Gammaproteobacteria; order Pseudomonadales; family Moraxellaceae; genus JAYXXU01. The sequence continues at coordinate 673 of JBBKWW010000097.1, read as the reverse complement.
GGCGGATCGCATGGATGGCTGGTTTGATCAGGCTGAGTCAGGCAAAGCACGGGCAAGCGTTCGGGTGATTTTGGATAGTCGCTGGGATAAATATAATGAGCTAGACCATAAGCTCAGGATTCGAGGCAGCGTGCGCCTACCGAATGCAGACAAGCGCTTTCGCTTAGTGTTTGGCGACGATACACTTGATGAGGAACGTAAAGATGGCCTACCTGTTAACTTCAGCACTAACCGCAACCAAAGCGTACCTGTAGGGGATGATCAGAGCAGCAGCCAACAGCTCAATGAGAAAGCCCGAAGCGATAACGCCTCGATTGCACTGCGGTTTTTAAGTACGATTGATCAAGATATTCATGCAGATTTTGATCTGGGTGTCCGCTCTGGTACAGATGTGTATGCGCGCACTGAACTGAGTCGAGAGTGGCAGCACGATGAGCAGCTGGCCTCAACCTTGCGACAAACGCTACGCTATGGCACGGAGAGCGAAATGTATGCGCGAACCGACTATGACTTGCGCTACCAAGTCGCCGATCAGCCACTGCTGCGCTACTATTTAGAATGGACATACAGTGAACCAGACAAACAACTTGGCTTTAGCTGGGTACATCGCTTTTCACGCGAGCATTCATTTTTTGAGAGTCACGCGCTGTCGTACGGTTTCTTAGTGGCGGGC
>JBBKWW010000096.1:0-22119 GCA_037969155.1 Moraxellaceae bacterium | reverse complement strand
AGTTCGGCTTGTGCCGCTAAACCTTCAGGCGTGCTGGCTTTAAAATGCAGCGGCTGATAGATCGGCAGGCCGTGCGTGAGGGCGAGTTGCTTCACCGCAGAAGCGCTGAGTTTTTGGCCACGTCCAGCAGGGCGGTCCGGCTGGCTATAGGCCGCGATCACCTGATGGCCTGCATCGAGCAAGGCTTGCAGCGCGGTAGCAGCAAACTCTGGCGTGCCTGCAAAAACGATTTTCAGTGACATGATGCGCGACCCTAGACAGACCGACGCATTTTAGAGGAAAAGTGGCTGCAAGTGGCGATTTAAAGCAGGTGGCGTTTTTGTGCCTCGAACACCGCTTCACCGCGTGAGGCGACGTTGATTTTTTTATAAATGCGCTTCACATGACTGGCGACGGTATGCGGCGACAGGTTGAGTAAGTCGGCAATTTCTTTATACAGCAAGCCTTTGGCCAGTAGTTGCAGCACTTCACGTTCGCGATCTGACAGTTGGCAGTCTTCAATCGGAGCGGTGTGTTCAGTTTGGATCATTTGAAAATGCCCGAGTAAGCGTTTGGCGATTTTTGGGCTGATCGGTGTGCCGCCATCTTCGAGGGCGCAAATCGCGGCGGTGATTTCCATGCCGATCAGTTTATCTTTTTGTAGAAAACCATCTGCACCATACTGAAATGCACGAAACACCAAGTCGTCGTTACCCCATAGTGACACCACCATTTTTTTACAGTTTGGGTAGTGCTGTTGTAGCCAGCGTATCAATTCAACGCCTGAGCCATCGGGTAGCGACAGATCAACGGTGACCAAGTCGGGCTGATGTTGTGCCAGTTGGTGCTTGGCATCACGCAGGGTATGCGACATGCCAGCAATCTGATAGTCAGTTTGATTGGCAAGGGTTTGCTGTAAAAAATCGCAAAATGACAAGTCATCATCGACGATCCACAGTTGGCGAGTGTGGCTCATGGCGTAGGCTCCAATGGTTGATATTGGGCAAGGGTCATCAGGGGGTCATCTTGCTGACTCAACTGCACTTGAATCAACACATGATAATGCTGATCTTGCTGCCAAGTAATATGGCCATTCAGCGATTGGGCGCGGCGCTGCATGTTGTCGAGGCCGCGACCACTGCTGTGCGGGCTATGCAGGGCTTCACCATCGTTTTCGATGTGCAGGCTCAGGCCATCGGTAGTGACCTGAATCTGCACCCGCAGTTGTTCAGGTTGATTGTGCTTAAACGCATTGGTGACTGCCTCACGCAGCATGCGGGTCAAGTGATGATACTCGAAGGCCGTGAGGATCTGTTCGTCGGTGAGTAAGACGACATGCCAGTCCAATGTGGCATGTCCTGCTTCGCAGCGACTACGGGTTTCGAGTCGCCAATTTGCAACGGCTTCACCGAGACTGATATCTTCGCCATCCAAGCTACTCAACAGTCCTCGCAAATCATCGAGGGTATCTCGCACGATATGTTGCTGCTCAGGTGCGCTTTTTTGCAGGAGATACAGCAAGCGTGCGCCTAAATCATCATGAATATCGCGGGCGATGCGCTCACGCTCTAAGCGTGCGCCAGTATCGCGTGCCCGTGCGACCGACAGTGCGAGTTCGGCCAGCTGTACCAAGGTTCGTACCGTCTGGATATCTAGGCGGGTAAATAGACGCTGGCCCCGAGCGGCATGATGCAGCACCAGACTTTGGCTGGTCGGCTGGTCAGGTTGTAACGTTGGAATCAGCAGTGCTTGTCCAGATTGTTGAATCAATGGCTGCTGGCGCGGTGGACACAGACTCAGGTGTAATGGTTCAAACACCGTCTGAATAATGATCGGCCAACGCTGCCGGATTTGTCGCTCCTGATCATTGCCCACGCGCACATCCAGCAGGAGTGGCAAAATACGTGGTAGCCATTGATCAATCTCTTGGCGGGCATCGCGGCGTAGGCGTTGTAACACCCACTGGCGCAGTGGAAAATATAGCCAGCCCATCAGCGCCACCGCTAAGACCAAAGCGGTCTGATTGGACAGTGATAAAAACGACACCAGTAACACATCGATCACAACAATCGACAAGCCGCTTAAAAACCAACTCCAAATCGAAAACCACCATGCCTCAAGCTCAAATAGCCGATAGCGCAATAGGCCGAGTGCCAAACCCCAATACATCAGTAAAAATGCACCAAACATCAGACCTTGACTGACTGGCATCGGTCGATTGATGGCGGTTGGGATCAGTACAAAGGCTGCAAATAATCCCGTGCCTAAAAAAATCGACACAATAAACCAGCGAAATGAGGCGCGATCCACCGGATGTCGCCGCGCCCGCCAGCCTTGTGCAAACGCGGTCAGAATCCCAGCGCTAAACAGCAGTAACACACTGAGTGGTACAAAACTGGTTTCTGGCCACAATTGAGTTAGATCCATGAGCCAAAAGAATAGCGCAGAGACATACGCGAGGGTGGGTACTGGCCAGGCGCGCAGTCGGCTGGGGTAATGCCACAGCAAGGCGACCAGCGAAGCGGTAAAAAATAACGCCCCAAAATGATTGATAGAGGACAACATCCGAAAAATATCACCATTTAAAATCAGATCACGCGAGCTATAAATCGCTGCACTCGGTGCAAATAATAAATAACCAATCCCCGTCAGTGCGTAATAACGGGTCGCTGCGTTTGGGGAGCTAAAAGCATAAATGGCTGCACCCGTCAGTGCGCCAGCCACGCCTACGAACAGCTGAAACCAAAACATTATGGGCAAATCTGTTATTTTTCGGTTGGTCGCGCTGATTTTAATCTGTTGTTGTTGGTCGGTGACGGCAATCAAATGCTGTTGATTTGCAGCTTGAACCAGTAAGTTTTGTTGTTGAAAAAAATGATTCAATGCTGCATAGCTAGGCAGAACATCAGGTTCTTCTAACGCCAGACTGACATCCGCTGCAATCTTGCTGTGCGCAGTCAAAAAATAATCGATAGGTTGCGTGGTCGTTCCAATATTCAGGCTTAAATGCTGGTCTGTCACCTGAATGCTGGGTGTCAACTGAGGGGTATGACAGGCTAACCAGAGCACACCAAAACTAATCAGCAGCACAATGAACGCTGAGCGAGTCAGTACACTGTAGGGAGAGATACGTTGCATGGGATCGACCACCTTGTCTCAGCACTGAGGCGTTTTGATGTCACGACCCTGCCATGGTGATTGAGGAACCTTAAAATCAGCAAGTGACGCAGTGGTGTGACGTTAATGATGGGCAATGCTTGGCCTGTAACTGTAATCCAATTGCGGACAGTTGCCCACTTAAATCAGCCGCTTGAGCGGTTGTAGCGCCCTGAATCAACAGATTTGCGGCGATGGCGGAAACGTCAACAGCGCCTAATATCGCGATTGAGCCAGTCAGAAACCATCCCCTATTCAGGTGATGGTGTGCCTGACGCAGTACGCTGGGGCGTCACCTTGCCAATATGACCAGAACCTGCCATGAATGTGTGTAAAGTGCCATATAGTGTTGGGCAATACAGTCGTTATGATCCACTGATATTGATCTGTGATAGGAGTACATCATGATTGGGCAACTGCTGGGCAAAAGCTTTTTTAAAGCATCTGGTTGGACGTATGAGGTGGCGGATGAGGCATTAAGCGACCCAAAGCAAGTGATTATTGGGTTTCCGCACACCACCAATATGGACACCGTGCGGGCGATGGCGCTGCTGAATATTTTGCAACTGCCGTACCATATTTTGGTCAAGCAAGAGCTGTATAAGCCAATCGCTGGCCAACTGTTGACCAAGCTTGGCTGTATTCCGGTAGATCGCAATAACCCTAAAAATATCGTGCAACAGATGGTGGAGGCATTTGCAGAGTCCGAGCGCTTTAGCTTGGTGATTGCCCCTGAGGCCACCCGGGGTAAAGAAGGGGAACAACACCCGATTCGTACGGGGTTTTGGCAGATTGCCAAAGCCGCCAATGTGCCGATTGTATTGATGCTGGCGGATAATGTGCAGCAAAAAGGTCGTATTCTCGGCAAAATCTACCCGAGTGACGATATTCAAATCGATTTGCTGAAAATTCAAGCGTTGTACTCAATGTATGGCATTGATGTGGTGTTACCCCACTCTAAATTCGCCTGATATTGAGCGGTATTGTGGGTGATAAAGTCAGGTGAAGCGACTGGCTCTAAGTGCTATGCTTGCCGCCATGCAACCCATTATTGTGATCGCGGCAGCATTTGTACTGGAGAGTAATCAATGAGTAATGACCACCTGCGCAAGCATTCATCCGAAGTTGTTGACGGCGTGGAGCGCGCCCCTGCGCGTGCCATGTTGCGTGCAGTCGGATTTAGCGATCAGGACTTTAAAAAACCACAAGTGGGTATTGCATCGACGTGGGCCAATCTGACCCCGTGCAATATGCATATTGATGGTCTCGCACGCCAAGCGGAAGCAGGCGTGAATGCTGCCGGTGGTAAAGGCGTCATCTTTAATACCATTACCATTTCTGATGGCATCGCCAATGGTACTGAGGGCATGAAATATTCAATGGTATCGCGTGAGATTATCGCCGATTCGATTGAGGCCGTCGCCGGCTGTGAAGGCTTTGATGGTCTGATTGCCATCGGAGGGTGTGATAAGAATATGCCCGGTTGCATCATGGGCATGGCACGTTTGAATCGCCCATCGGTGTTTGTGTACGGTGGCACAATCCAGCCAGGTGCTGGCCATACCGATATTATTTCGGTGTTTGAAGCAGTTGGCCAGCATGCCAAAGGTGAGCTGAGCGAAATCCAAGTCAAACAAATCGAAGAGGTGGCGATTCCCGGCCCAGGTTCTTGTGGTGGCATGTATACCGCCAATACCATGGCCTCGGCGATTGAAGCACTGGGCATGAGCTTGCCGAATTCTTCCGCACAAGAGGCGGTCTCAGGTGCGAAGCTGGATGACTGCCAACGGGCAGGTGCGGCGGTATTAAACCTATTAGAGCTGGATATTAAGCCACGCGATATCATGACCAAAGCGGCTTTTGAAAATGCGATCAGGATTATTATTGCGTTGGGTGGCTCCACCAATGCGGTGCTGCATTTGATTGGCATGGCACGCACGGTTGATGTCGATTTGACACTGGATGATTTTGTACGCATTGGTTTAGTCACGCCATTGCTGGCGGATGTGCGGCCATCTGGCAAGTACATGATGAGCGAGTTAGTCGCGATTGGTGGGATTCAGCCACTGATGAAGCGTATGCTGGATCGCGGCATGTTGGACGGTACTTGTTTGACCGTAACCGGTAAAACGCTCGCGGAAAATTTGGCAGACGTGCAGGATTATCCCGCAGGTCAAAAAATTATTATGCCGTTTGAGTCGCCGATTAAAGCCGATTCGCACTTGGTTATTTTAAAGGGTAATCTGGCCTCTGAAGGCGCAGTGGCAAAAATCACCGGTAAAGAAGGATTACGCTTTGAAGGGACTGCCCGTGTCTTTGAAGGTGAAGAAGGTGCATTGGCCGGTATCTTAAACGGTGAAGTGGTCGCTGGTGATGTGATTGTGATCAAAGGCGAAGGTCCAAAAGGTGGGCCAGGCATGCGAGAGATGCTATCACCAACCTCTGCGGTGATGGGCAAGGGTCTGGGCAAAGACGTGGCCTTAATTACTGACGGTCGCTTTAGCGGTGGCTCACACGGTTTTGTAGTCGGACACATTACGCCAGAAGCCTTTGACGGCGGCACGATTGGTCTCGTCGAAAACGGTGATCAGATTGTGATTGATGCCGAAACTCGCGAGATCAATGTGTTGGTCAGTGATGAGGTGCTGGCCGAGCGTCGTGCCAAATGGGTACGCCCTGCGCCAAAATACACACGCGGTGTATTGGCCAAGTATGCACGCTTGGTGTCGAGTGCATCGACCGGTGCAGTCACCGACCTGAACTTGGACTAATCTGCGCTAAACTGTGGGTCAAGTCAGTAGGGCGCAGTCGTTTGGCTGCGCTTTTATTTTTGGTGATATGTGACATTGCGGATCTTGCTATGGCGGTTACAGGATGGCTATCTCATATTCGTCACACCCGACTCATTCGACGATTGGTGCTGGTGACGGCGGCCGTATTGCTGTTCTCACTGCTGTCACGCTATGTGTTTCTGAGTGTGCAGCAAGAGCAGTATGCCCAACATGTGGCCTTGCAGCGATTTGAGTTGCTAGTGGAGTTATTGACACAGCAGTTAAGCCAGTCCAAGCCTGCTGATCCACAGCAGCTGAAGTTGATTATCGATAGTTATTCGGCTGGCTTGCTCGATAATCAAGTCGTCATTTTTTATGCGTCAGGGCAGCCGTTGGTCGCCAGTGCATTACGGCAAAACCATCATTATTTATCAGACATTGCCGCATGGCCAGATCCTGCACAGACTGAACTGACGTTTAGCGGTCAGCGCTTGCAGGCTTGGTATACGTTGCCACAAGGTTATTGGCTCTATGTCAATCATGTGGTCTCACCAGCCCCGATGAGCCGTTGGTTCTGGTGGTATGCTTTGGGGATACCCATCGCGCTTGCTGCGTTATTTTTACTGGTGCTGATGCCACCACTGAGTCGATTGTTTCAGCGCTTGCTGCAACTGACGGTCTTTGCGCAACAACTCGATCAGCAGAACCGTTATCAGCCGATTGAGTGGCGTTCATCTGAGCATCAAGTGAATGGTTTAATTCATGCCTTGAATCGTCTCAGCAATCGTTATTTGCAAAAACAACACGCACTCACCCACTCTCGTAATTTACAGGCAGTGTTGATCGAGGCCTCGCCAGAGATTTTATTTCAGGTAGATGCGGAGAATCGAATTTGCTATCTGAACAGTCGCTTTGAACAAGAAATTAGCTTGCCCCGAGAGCAGTTTTTAAATCGAAATCTCATCGATGTGGTACAACCCCTCGACGTCGGACATCAGGCGATCCTAGTTCGACTGAATCAAGTGGCGCAACAAGTGCGGATGCAGGTGCGTTGCTCAGGACACCGTGCGGTATTTGATTTGTGGCTGAATCCCGTGCGTCAGGTCGATGGCCAACTCAGTGGCTATACTGGAATCTTGCATAATATCAGTGATTACTATACTAAACTGGAAGATGCGGCCGCAGAAATACTCAGTGTTAATGATCAAATTATTGAAAATCAACATATTTTGGCAACCATGAGTCATGAGTTGCGCACGCCCTTAAATGGTATTTTGGGCATGACTCAGCTCTTGCGTGAAACAGAGGTGACCCAAGAGCAATCGGATTATTTACGCACGCTGTACCACTCTGGACAGTCAATGCTCCGTTTGGTGAATGATATTTTAGATTTGGCCAAGCTCGATGCGGGCAAAATGCAAACCGAGTCGATTGAGTTTGATGTGCTGGAGTTGACGGTCGATGTTTGTGATTTGATGCTGGCCAGTGCAGGCCAGAAATCGATTGAGTTTGTGCGCTTTATTCATCCCAGTTGCCCGCGAATGTTACAAGGTGATCCCCACCGAATTCGGCAGATTTTGTTGAACTTACTGAGTAATGCGATCAAGTTTACCCAGTCTGGCTATGTCGGGTTATTGGTCGAGGTGGTTGAGCCATCCATGCCTGTATTGGCGGAGTATACGACCCGTCCAGATTTGCCCGCTGATGTGGTGTGGCTGCGTTTTCAAGTGGTGGACACGGGGGTGGGGATTCCAGCGGAGCGGCAAGCGGATCTGTTTCAATTTTTTGCTCAAGCGGATCAATCTGTCAGTCGTCGCTTTGGTGGAACCGGCTTGGGCTTGGCGATTTCGCGTGGCTTGGCGGAAGCGATGTCTGGCTGTATTCAGTTGAGCAGTCAGGTGGGTCAGGGCACCACCTTTAATGTGTATTTGCCACTACAGCCACACAACCAAATGCCAGTGTATCAACGGCCTGTTGCACTCAATACGTCGGTTGTTTTGGTCTTTGATCCACTACCGATCAATCAAATGGGGTTGCAGTGTTTATTTGATTACTTTCAGATCGAATGTCAGATGTACGCTGATTTGGCGCAGCTACCGTCCATCGTACAGGCAGTTTTGGCACAAAACGTGAAGCCGATGCTGTTGATTGAGCATCACTTACTGCAGGATCTGAGTTTGCGGGATTGGGTGGGTGAGTCCACGATTCAGGTTTGCGATTGGATTTTAATGAGCCAGCAACCACGGCGTAGTATTCCCTCACGACAGCTAGAGGGCTTTCGGGGTTTTGTATTGAAGCCACTACGGATTGAGCATTTGTGGGCAGAGCTGCTCAGTCTGGTGAGTGTACACAGTGACTTGGTGTCAGAAGACCCAGAATGGGTCAGTCAGAGTGATGCGGAGCAATCGGTACTGCTGTCCGACTTTTTTGCATCGCTGCCAGATGAGCCCAACGAGCCCGCGCAAAAGCTGCATGTATTGCTGGCGGAGGACAATATTGTTAATCAAAAAGTCGCCAGTAAAATGCTACAAAAACTCGACTGTGAGGTGGTGGTGGTCGAAAATGGTCAGTTGGCAGTCGATTATCTTGCCGCACACAGCGAGATTCATTTGGTCTTGATGGATTGTCGCATGCCTGAAATGGACGGCTTAGAAGCGACCCGCCAGATTCGAGCATCGCGCAATAGTGTGCCGATCATTGCCTTAACCGCCAATGACACCGATGAGGATCGAGAGGCCTGTATGCAGGCGGGCATGGATGAGTTCTTGGCGAAACCAATCGATCAGGCACGTTTAGGGCAGTTGGTGCGGCGCTTTAGTGCATTGCGTTAACGGGCAAAAAAATGCCTCCGATCAGGGAGGCATTTTGCTTACTCAATCATACAACTCGACTTAGTCGAGGTAGTAAGTGGCCAACGGCGGGAAGCCATTAAACTCTACCGATGAGTACGAGTTGGTGTATGCACCCGTGGTCATCCAATACAAGCGATCACCGACCGCTAGACTCTGCGGTAACTGATAATTGGAGTGTTCGTACATAATATCAGTCGAGTCACACGTCGGACCGGCCAATACCACCGTACCAAAGTCGTGTGAATCTTCCATTTTGGGGGTGTAGATCGGGTATTTGATCGACTCACCGAGGGTCTCGATCAGACCTTGGAACAGACCCACATCGAGGTAGACCCAGCGATTTAAGTCAGTGCGTGACTTGCGTGAGATCAACACCACTTCAGAGACCAAAACACCAGACTCACCGACCAATGAGCGACCCGGCTCTAAAATCAGCTCAGGTAGTTCATCGCCGTAGTCATCATGCAAATAGCGGGTGATTTCTTCAGCGTAGATCTGAATGGGGTTCACTTCAGAGATATAGTTGGCTGGAAAACCACCACCCATATTGATCATTTTCAGGCTGATGCCTTCTTCGTACTTCATCCAGTCAAACATATATTTGACTTTAGACAGTGCCGCATCCCAGACCGCGATGTCTTTTTGCTGGCTACCGACGTGGAACGAAATACCATAAGGAATCAAGCCCAGTTGTTTGGCTTGTACCAGCAAATCAATGGCCATGTCGGGGTGACAGCCGAATTTACGTGACAATGGCCACTCGGCGGTTTCGCCACCTTCAACCAAGATCCGCACAAAAACTTTAGAGCCTGGGGCTTGTTCAGCGATGTTTTGGAGGTCGGCTTTGGAGTCGGTTGCGTACAAGCGTACGCCACGATCAAATGCATATTTGACGTGTTTGGCTTTTTTAATGGTATTACCGTAGGACACCCGATCTGGTTCGACCCCAGAATCGAGGACGCGATCTAGTTCAAAAATTGAAGCACAGTCGAAGCAAGAGCCCAGTTCTTTGAGCAAATCTACCACGGGCTGGCCAGGGTTGGCTTTCATCGCATAATGCACATTGGCCATTGGAAAACAGTTTGCCAGTTCCTGATATTTCTGGCGAATAATTTCCAGATCAACCACCAAAAAAGGGGTTTCTCGATCCTTAGAGAATTCCTGAATCTTAGTCCACTCTTCAGGTGAGCAATAGTCGTCAAGGCGCATGGGCAATCCACTCGGCATAGGGCGAAAAAAAATAGCGGCTGTGGCGAGACGCTATAAGCCCGCTAAAGATAATCCTAGCGGGCATGAGATTCAAGCATACGATGCATTAAAGTACGTGCTGTGACAGGAATGTGCAGCAAATCATCGCCACGACAGAATATGTTCAGCGGACACGGACTTTTTGTCGTTCGCGTTTGGTCATTTTATCGCGAATCCGCTGGCGTTTTAGCGGCGATAAATAATCCACAAACAGCTTGCCATTGAGATGGTCCATTTCGTGTTGAATACACACGGCGAGTAGGCCATCCGCATCAATAGTAAAGGGTTTGCCGTCTAAATCAAGTGCCTCAATTCTGATCTGTGCAGGGCGCTCCACTCGATCATAGATTTCGGGGAAAGATAAGCAGCCTTCATCATAGGGTTGGGTTTGCTCAGTCAGTGGCGTAATGCTGGGGTTGATAAACACCATTGGTTGATTTTTTTCTTCAGACAAATCCATGACAATCAATTGGATATGTCGATCAACCTGACTAGCGGCTAAACCAATGCCAGCCGCGGCGTGCATGGTCTCTAGCATGTCTGTAGCCAATTGCTGAATCTGGGCATCAATCTGCTGGACGGGCTGTGCGATAGTGCGCAGACGGGGATCTGGGAATTTTAAAATCGGTAAAACGGCCATAACTACCTCAACAGGCGATATCAAGTCGGTTGTGTTGGCTAGGGTTTACTGGCATTTCACAGGCGCAGCAAAACGCCAGCAGACCCTAGACTTGCAGCGCATAAACGCTTATTGTAAACCCAACCGAGGGGAAGCATCACGACCAGCAGTATAGCCTGAACGTGCCTCCCATGAAATTAGGGAAATGATAATGAGAACATCGCTGTTCAAGAGGTCACCGGTGCTTGTTGAGTCGAAACCATCTCGTCCAACTGCCACCAAGCCATCTTCATCTTTATTGGGATTGTTGCCAGCCATCGTATTATGTGCTGGTTTGGGATTAGCGGCTATACCATCCAATGCTTCTGCGACTAATCCGCCATTAAATGTGCGGACAGACGCACCGAATGTGTATGTGGTCAAGCGCGGCGATACGCTATGGGCGATTTCCAAGCGTTATTTGAGTGATGCATGGCGCTGGCCAGAAATTTGGGCATCTAATCCACAAGTGCGTAATCCGCATTTGATTTACCCAGGTGATCGGTTGCTATTGTGTCGGGTACAAGGGCGCAGCGTGGTGGGAATTGATGCGGGTGATGGCTGTGACGGCGTGATTCGTCGCATGGGTGCCACGGTCGATACCACAGGGACTGTTCGATTGTCGCCACGAGTACGGATTGAGCCGCTTGATGTGGCCGTGTCATTAATTCCGCTGTCCGATATTAAGCACTGGTTGACCAGTGCGCGGGTGGTGGATTATCAGACCCTGCAAACCGCACCGTATGTCCTTGCTGCAAAAGGCCATCGGGTGATTACTGCGGCGGGCGATACCTTGTATGTGCGCGGTGCGGGTTTGGCGATTGGTGAGACCTATGGCGTATACCGTGAAGGTGAGCGTTATGTTGATCCAGACACGCAAAAAGTGCTGGGCTATGAGGCGCGTCAAGTCGCTCGTGGCGTGGTCACCGAAATCACCGGCGAGGTGACGTCGATCCGCTTGACTGAATCAATCTCGCAGGAGGTACGTGAAGGTGATCGTATTCTGCGTGAAGAGTCAGCCAATCTGCCGAATACCTTCTACCCCACCAATGCTGAAGGCGTGCGTCCAGCCCGTCTGATGCGGGTGATGGACTCAATTGGTACGGCAGCGGCACGAAGCATCATTGCTTTGAATCGCGGCGAACAAGATGGTGCTAAAGCGGGCCATGTGTTTGCGGTGTATCGTCGTGGCGCATTGATTCTGGATCCGAAGCAGCGCGATGTGGTGCGTATGCCAAGTGAGCGTGCAGGTCTGGCGATGGTATTTCGTACGTTCGGCCAAATGAGCTATGCCTATGTGCTTGAAGCATCGGAGCCGATTACTGTCGGTGATGAGCTACGGCCAGCGGTCAGTGCTGATTGATTGATATTGGGCACATTAGACTTGTTTGATGCGCCAGTTCAGCCGCAAGGGCTGGACTGGCAGCAGCGTTTGATTCTCTGGTGGCTCACCGGCCAGTCGGCCAGTGCCTACCGTCAAGTCTTGCAGCATTTTGGTCAGGCTGGTTTGGCCATCCGTGCCAGTGTTACAGATTGGCAAGCCTTAAAGTTACACGCGTCACATCTCAAGCGCCGACAGCAGTGGCAGGATAGCCCACGTGTTCACAGTGCATTTGAGCATATTTTTGAGTCGTTGGCTCAGCAGCACTATCATCTGATTCAATTGGACGATATCGATTATCCCAAGCAGTTACGTCAAATCGATGATCCGCCGCCATTTTTGTTTGTGCGCGGTGATCGTGCGTGTTTGATGCAGCCACAAATCGCAATCGTCGGCAGTCGTAAGCCGACGCCAAGCGGCGCTCAGATTGCAAGACAGTTTGCGGCCAGCTTGGCGGATCAAGGCCTGTGGGTGACCAGTGGCTTGGCACACGGCATTGATACCGAGGCGCATGTGGGGGCGTTGTCTGTGGCGGGTGGTCGCACGCTTGCGGTACTCGGGACGGGGATAGAGATCTGCTATCCCGACAATCAGCGTTTTTTGTATGATCGCATCCTTGCGGAAGGCGGCCTCATCGTGTCCGAGTTTTTGCCGGATACCAGTGCAAGACCCTATCATTTTCCAAGGCGTAATCGCATCGTCAGTGGCTTGGCGTTGGGCACGTTGGTGGTCGAGGCTGCGCTGAAGAGTGGCTCTCTGATTACGGCGCGGCTCGCGGCCGAGCAAGGCCGTTTGGTGTTTGCAGTGCCCGGCCATATCCAAAATCCACAAGCACACGGCTGTCATCATCTGATCCGTGAAGGGGCGATTTTGGTTGATCAGCCAGAGCAGGTATTGGAAGATCTACAGTTGCCACGGCGTTGGCAGGCAGCGGAGCAATCACCCGTTGCAACAGAAGCCAGTACGCCAGTGATTCCAACACATTTACAACCGCTCATGGCCTATCTGGATTGGGCGGCACAGGACATGGACACGCTGGTCGAGTCGTCTGGCTGGGATATTGCCAGCTTGTCTGCGGCGCTGATGGAGCTTGAGTTACTTGGTCATGTGGTGCATAGCGCGGGGCGTTACCAGCGTTGTCGAGTATGATGGATACAGAAGAGAGTAGGAGGTTGTGTGCTGCAACAACTCAGTGTGATTCAAGCGGCCGCCGCGATGCAGGCCGGCCAAATAGTGGCTTATCCGACTGAGGCGGTCTGGGGCTTGGGCTGTGATCCGTTCAATCAAATGGCTGTACAACGGATTTTAGAGGTTAAGCAACGATCCGTCGACAAAGGCGTGATTTTGATTGCAGCCACACTGGCACAGGTCGAGCCCTATTTGGTCGGGCTCAGTGCCGAGCATCATCAGCGGGTGGTCAGCAGCTGGTCGGCTGGGCAGGGCGCGAATACATGGTTAGTGCCATTGACTGCGGAGATTCCGAATTGGATCAGTGGTGCGCATGATCGAGTCGCAATTCGGGTATCACAGCACCCTGTTGTACAGGCGTTATGCTTGGCCTATGGCGGTGCAATCGTGTCGACTAGTGCTAATCCTGCTGGTGCAGAAGCGGCCAGAACCGCGCTACAAGTGCAGGAATACTTTGCGGATCAAGTGCCTTGTGTGATGGGTGAGCTGGGGCAGTTCGCGCGGCCAAGTGTGATTCGGGATGCGGTCACAGGACACGTGTTACGGGTTTAAGCGTTCCATTGTGATTGGCGAAAAACTCTAAAAGCTGCTGCTTTGCGGCAAATATGGCCATATTATCGCCCCCTGTGCTTATGCCATAGTCGGTGTGACACAAGGATGTTGTGTCGGTATGGCTGCCTAAACGATTCTCTCAGGATGTCAAAAGCATATGTCACAATTCGCTACGATTGTTAAAGCCAAAACTAAGTTAGCCGCGTTAAAAGTGGTTGTGGCGATCCTTCCCGCACCGCGTCCGATTGTACTGTTGGGTGCGCAGTCTAGTCAGAAGCTATGTGACACCATCAGTCATATTGGGGCGCGGCGTGTCTTGGTGGTGACCGATGCGGTCTTGGTCAAGCTGGGGATGATTACGCCATTGCTACAACGCTTGACGGAGTTAGGGATTGAAACTGAGCTGTTTTCAGGTGTGACTCCAGACCCAACTGTCGATGTGGTGGAAAAAGGCTTAGCCCAGCTGCGTGCATCGCAGTGCGATGCGGTGTTGGCAGTGGGTGGTGGCTCATCGATTGATGCCGCCAAAGTCATTGCTCTCGCCGCAGGTAATCAGAAAACCCCGCAGCAATTGATTGGAATTTTAAAAGCGAGAAAGCCATCCTTACCGTTGTTTGTGATTCCGACGACCGCAGGAACAGGCTCAGAAGTTACTATCGGTGCAGTGATTTCAGATGCCGTGACCCATCAAAAAAATCTGGTGATTGATCCTAAAGTTGTGCCGGTGGCCACCGCGATTGACCCGACCTTGATGCAAGGCATGCCTGCACATATCACCGCTGATACGGGGATCGATGCGTTGACCCATGCGTTAGAGGCGTGGATCAGTGATTTTGCCAATCCAGAAACCGATTATTACGCGGGCTCTGCAATCCGCATGGTGTTTGAGCATCTACCGACGGCCTATCAGCAAGGTGGTGATTTGGTCGCGCGTGAAGCCATGGGCTTGGCAGCGCATTATGCAGGGTTGGCATTGAATCAGGCGGGACTGGGTTATGTGCATGGTTTAGCGCATCAGCTTGGCGCGTACTACAGCGTGCCGCATGGTCGTGCCAATGCGATGGTATTACCGCATGTGTTGGCGTTTAACCAAAAAGCCGCCGAATCACGTTTGGCCGAGCTGGCCAAGCGGGTTGGTCTCGTGGCACAGACCACAACGGATGCCAGCGCAGCAGCGCAATTGATTGAGCAGGTTCAACAGTTATTGGCAGAATTGAATATTCCCCGACAGCTGCCAGAGGTGCGTGAGTGTGATTTTGCCACGATGATTACGCATGCGTTTGCCGAAGTGCATGGCACTTATGCCGTGCCACGTTACATGACGGAAACACAGGCGCGGCAGATTTTAACTCGTATTAAAAATGGTTAATCCGGTCGAACGGGTCACCATTGCCGCTGAGTGCTGCAATGGCGACCCGTTCAGAAAAATGATTAGCTAAGCATTGCTTTCAGTGCGAGTGCCATTTGAACTGTTGCGGTCAGAGCCGGCTGATGCACGCTGGTGATATTAATAAAACCATGACCTTGGTCGGCAACCAATTGCACCTGACAGGTTACCCCAGCCTGTTTAAGCTTTTCGGCATACAATAATCCCTCATCGCGTAACACATCAAATTCGGCAATGACGATATGCGCTTGCGGCAGCCCTGTCAGTGTGCCGTATAGCGGGGATACTTTTGGATCATCTAAACTCAGACCACTGTTACCGACATACATGGTTTTGATGAAATCCATGTCAGTCTGACTGATAAACAAGTCGCGACTGTAACGCTGATGCGACGGATAGCTCTCCGCCAGATCCACGGTCGGATAAATCAACAGCTGTGCGGCGGGTTGAGTGGGACGGCTTAAGAGTTGCTGACAGACTACGGTTGACAGGTTGCCGCCAGCACTGTCACCACCGACTGCAATTTTTTGAGGGTTGATGCCGAGTTTTGCTGCATTGGCCACGGCCCATTCGAATGCTGCCACACCGTCTTGCACCGCAGCGGGTGCTTTATGCTCAGGTGCCAAACGATAATCGACACTCAGTACCGCCATGCCACTGGCTTGGCAAATGACTCGACAGGGCTCGTCGTGGCTGTTCAATGAGCCGACCACAAAGCCGCCACCATGATAAAATATCAGTAGAGGCAGCGGTTGCGCACTGGGTTTAGGCGAGTATAGCCGCACTGGGATTTTGCCGATTGGCGTGTTCATCACAAAGTCTTGCACCGCACTGACCGCGGTTGGTCGAGTCACAATCGAGTCGATTTCGGCCTCAAAATTCTGACGACTCTTCACTGGGTCGCTACCGATAAGCTGATTGTTTTGTATTTTTCGCACCGCTAACAATAGCCGCAAATGAGTGTGTAAGCCCTCGTAGTTTTCGGTATAGCCCAAACCACGCGCCAGTGCTGCTTGAATGGGTGAGGGTAGCTTGCCGGTCAAACGACCTGCATTGCCATGTAATTTTTTAACGCGTCGTGTCATCTGCTGCAATGTGCTGAGCATTTCACTTCCCCTGTTAGCTTTCAATCGTTTGGATTGGGTGTGGTTCTCCCAATCATATGCGCAACTATCTTGTCGATAGTCGTGAATTTTGACAAGCGCGATTGTCATCAGATTGCATGATTTTGCCTTGAATTTTGCCAATTCGGCCCAAGCAATGCAGACAGGATTTTAAAACCGACGTGCTATCTGCACCGGACTGCTTATGTTCAACCTATTTAAACGGAGAAGCTCTATGTCGAACGCTGACCAAACCGACACCCTGAACACACAACCAGAAGGCGATGTCCTTAACACCGAGCAACCGCTTGAACAGCCTGATGTTGCGGAGTTACAGGCACGGATCACTGCACTAGAAACCGAAGTCAAAGATGTACAGGCGCGTGCGAATGCCGACATGTACAACTTCCAAAAGCGGGTAGAGCGTGACACCGACAACGCCAAAAAATATGCGCTTGAGAAATTTGCGACGGGTCTGTTGGATGTGGTGGATAACCTCGAACGTGCGATCAGCGCAGCGGGCGAAGATGTCGAAAACGCGATGCTAGAAGGGGTCAAGCTGACCTATAAGTCATTACTGACGGTACTGGAAAAGCATCACATCGTGGTGGTTGATCCCGCCGGAGACACGTTTAATGCTGACCTGCATCAAGCGGTGGGTATTGCGCCTGATGTTGCTGCCAACCAAATCGGCGTGGTGCTGCAAAAAGGCTATACCTTAAATGGCCGTCTGTTGCGCCCTGCGATGGTCATGGTCGGCCAATAATCGACCGACCCCCGTGCAGTGGGCAGCTTGTTAGATTTTTCAAGTGAAAAAAAGCCGAAAAAACCGCTGATTCATGCTTGAAAACGCCAAAAACAGGCGCATATCGTTGAACAAGCAGCCACTACTGCATTTTTTGCATCCTTTGAGGAGATTGAACACATGGCTAAAATTATTGGTATTGACTTGGGTACGACCAACTCTTGTGTTGCTGTGATGGAAGGCGACAAAGTTAAAATCATCGAAAACGCTGAAGGTACGCGTACCACACCGTCGATTATCGCCTATAAAGACGACGAAGTGTTGGTCGGTCAAAGCGCCAAGCGTCAAGCGGTCACCAACCCTAAAAACACCCTGTTTGCGATCAAGCGTTTGATCGGTCGTCGTTATCAGGACGACGTGGTACAAAAAGACATCGGCATGGTGCCGTACAAAATCGTCAAAGCGGACAACGGCGACGCATGGGTCGAAGTCAACGGCAAAAAAATGGCTGCCCCACAAATCTCGGCTGAAATCTTGAAAAAGATGAAAAAAACCGCCGAAGACTATCTCGGTGAAACCGTGACGGAAGCTGTCATTACCGTGCCTGCGTACTTCAACGATGCACAGCGTCAAGCCACCAAAGACGCGGGTAAAATCGCGGGTCTGGATGTGAAGCGCATTATCAACGAACCGACTGCTGCGGCATTGGCGTTCGGCATGGACAAAAAAGAAGGCGACCGTAAAATCGCAGTGTACGACTTGGGCGGTGGTACGTTCGACGTGTCGATTATCGAAATCGCTGACCTCGATGGCGAGCAACAGTTCGAAGTATTGGCCACCAATGGCGACACCTTTTTGGGTGGTGAAGACTTTGACTTGCGTTTGATCGACTTCTTGGTTGAAGAGTTTAAAAAGCAAGAAGGCGTCAATTTGAAGCAAGATCCTTTGGCTTTACAGCGTCTAAAAGAAGCTGCTGAAAAAGCCAAAATCGAGCTGTCATCTGCCTCGAGTACCGAAATCAATCTGCCATACATCACTGCCGATGCCACAGGGCCAAAACACTTGGTCATTAATGTCACTCGCTCCAAGCTAGAAGCACTGGTAGAAGACTTGGTTGCTCGTACCATTGCCCCGTGCAAAATCGCCATGAAAGATGCCGGTTTGTCACTGTCGGATATTAGCGATGTGATCTTGGTCGGTGGTCAGACCCGTATGCCAATGGTTCAAGCCAAGGTACAAGAATTCTTTGGTAAAGAGCCACGCAAAGACGTCAATCCTGATGAAGCCGTTGCAGCGGGTGCGGCGATTCAAGGCGCAGTGTTGTCAGGTGACAAAAAAGACGTGCTGCTGCTCGATGTAACCCCATTGACCCTCGGCATCGAGACCATGGGCGGCGTACTGACTGGCATCATTGAAAAGAACACCATGATTCCGACTAAGAAATCACAAGTGTTCTCGACAGCCGATGACAATCAGCCTGCGGTGACCATTCAGGTCTATCAGGGTGAACGCAAAATGGCGGCGCAAAACAAACTGTTGGGTCGTTTTGATCTAAACGAAATTCCGCCAGCGCCGCGTGGCATGCCACAAATCGAAGTCACCTTTGACATCGACGCGAACGGCATCATGAATATCTCGGCCAAAGACAAAGGTACGGGCAAAGCGCAAAGCATCCAAATCAAGTCGGACTCTGGTCTGTCAGATGAAGAAATCCAGCAAATGGTGCGTGATGCTGAAGCAAATGCCGAAGAAGACAAGAAGTTTGTCGACTTGGCAACTGCACGTAACGAAGCCGATGGTGTGATTCACAGCATGCAAAAAACCGTCAAAGACCAAGGCGATAAAGTCTCAGATGATGAGAAAAAAGCCATCGATGACGCGATTGATGCACTGGAACTCGCTGCTAAAGAAAACGACGTGGACGATATCAAAGCCAAGCTGGATGCGCTGCAAACCGCTGCCATGCCAGTGGTCAGTCGGATGTATGCCGAGCAGCCACAAGAAGGCGGCGACGGTCAGCCACAGCAAGACGCTCCAGCCGATGACAGCGTGGTGGATGCTGAGTTTACTGAAGTGAAAGACGACAAGAAATAAGCGTTGATCTGACTAAAACGCCCCGCAATTCAAATTGCGGGGCGTTTTTTATTGCAGATTTTTTTTACTGAGCATTTGCGGTCGATGGATTAAATTGCTCGCCGATGAAGCTCAAGACTTGCGGCAAGCTGTCGGTAAATGCCGTGGTGTGGTCTTTGTTGGGCAGGATTTGGTAATTCACTGTACTGCCCAGTTTGCCCATACTGCCGACCAGTATATCGGTCAGTTGTTTGGGCACGGTCGAGTCTGCATCACCCTGAAGAATCAGCACGGGCTGATTGAGCTTGATGGTCGCAGGCTCAGACATGGTGTTGAGGAAGGTAGACACAGCAGGTACGGTGAAAAAATTTGCCTTTAAGCCTTGATAGGTCAGTGGGCTACCTGTGGTCTGAGCATGCGCACCGATATCAGCACCAATCAAGTTGCCGACATCACAGCGTGTCTCGACCTGCGGCACAATCGCCGCTGACTGCGCACCAAACACATCACTGTAACTGATGCTCGTGGTCTGTTTCAATCCAGCGGTGACATAGGCCGAGAAGGTGACTTGCTGCGCCAGAATGCCGATGGCCGAGTTGACTTGTCCTGCTCCTGCGAGCTGTGCTGCCAGTGCCGTACCACCGTTGATGGCAAGACCTAGGTTGGAGGCCGGTGCAACCGCGACTGTTCCCAGATAGCTCAGTCCTGTCGCTTCATTGGCGTACTGCGCGGCGCCAAGTGCGGCATGACCGCCTTGCGAGTGGCCATAAGCCAGCCAGCGTGTGCCGGCATTGGGTACGTTTTCTCGTGCAGCCATGACGGCATAGACGATGGAGCGGCCTTCACTGGCCAGATTTAAGTAAGGATGAACACCCGCAGAGCCGAGGCCTTCATAATCAGGTGCGACCACCATATAGCCTTGGCTGACCAATTGCGCGATGATTGGATCAACGCCGCCCAGATTATTGGTGTTGCTTGGTGCACAGATATCGGCGACACCCGTCGTGCCATGCGCCCATGCAATGATCGGCCAGCCGCCCGCAGGTGCTGTCCCTTTTGGTACGAATACCACTGCGGTTGCGACAGTTTCACTGCCATTCACGCTCGGCATCCGATAGTTGATTTTTTGGCTGCTGGCGCTGACGGGGGTGCTGCTTACGGCGAGGTAGTTACTGATTGCAGTGGTGCGGGCAGGTGCTTCGCTGGTATCGTCGGAGCCACAGGCGGTTAAGCCGAAGACGCACGCGAGGGCGATAAATGGTAGGCGTTGATTGAAGATCATATCCATGATCAGCTCCGTTATCGTGATTGTTCAACAGGGAGGAATTGCTCTGTCACATTACAAGGTAATGCTGGCAATACACAACGGATTCAACTGAGCAGTCATAGGTTTTTGTATGCGGATACGACATGCTGAATGTGCTAACAGCATGCCAATCTACAATGCAACGCGGTTCGCGTGTGACACGTCAACAGACCCTAGCATTCATGTTTAGACATCGCGCTGCTTACGGTTGAGTCGCTTGCAATGCGGTCAAGATTTTTTGACCACCACGCCCATCTATTTTCAAGCCTAAACGTGCTTGTTCGACCCGAATCGCAGCACGGCTTTTTTCGCCGATCATGCCATCGGCTTCACCAATATCGTGACCACGATTGAGCAACAGTTGCTGTAATTCACGCCGCTCTGCGCGAGAAATCCCTGCATCATCGGTTGGCCATGCAGTCACAAAGGGTTTGCCACCACGCATACGATCACTCAGATGCGCAATTGCCAGCGCATAGCTTTCCGCTGCGTTGTAGCTATACAAAGCATCAAAGTTACGGAACACCAAAAAAGTCGGACCGTTGATGCCCGCAGGGGACAGTAATCCTGCTTGTGCAATCGACGATAGATTGCCTTTGGCTAATGGCGTGCCATCAACTCGGGTTAAACCACGCTGTGTCCACTCAGAGAGCACCCGTTTTTTACGCCGACTTTCACCTTGTGCATTGAAATTGCTGGGTACTTTGACTTCAAAGCCCCACGGCTGACCGGTTTGCCAATTTGAGCGTTTCAGGTAATTAGCAGTCGAGGCGAGCGCATCAGGAATGCTATCGACAATATCGCGCTTACCATCACCGCTAAAATCTACCGCAATCCGTTCGAAGGTCGATGGCATGAATTGCGTTTGTCCAAATGCGCCTGCCCAAGAGCCTTTAAAGTGGCTAGGATCAACGTGGCCACCCTGTAAAATCCGCAATGCACTATTCAGCTCACCCCTAAAAAAGGTTTGGCGGCGACCAAAGCAACTCAGTGTCGATAAGGACTGCACCAGGTCATTCTTGCCAGTAATATTGCCAAAATTGGTTTCAACTCCCCACACCGCAACCACCATCGACGCATCAACACCATATTGCGCCTCGATTCGGCGTAGGACATCTGCATGCTGTTTGAGCATTTTTTGCCCCAGCTCGACACGCTCTTGATCGACTAAGCCGGACATATAGTCCCAGATTGGGGTTTGAAATTCTGGCTGATAATTGAGTTTTTCGAGCACACTCATGTCAGGTTCGAGGTTTTTGGTGTATTGGTCAAAGGTTTGGGGTGATACTTTTGCAGCGACCGCAGCAGAACGCAGTTGGTTCAAGCAGGCTTGAAATTCAGGATTAGCCTGTGCAGCACCGCTACTCAGCAGTGCCGTCGCAAGGCCACTCGCCACAAAAAACCCAGACTGTCGTATCATCATGGTCAATCACATCCCTTTCATCAAAAATAATGAGATGACGATAGCATGCAGCCGTGTGTTCATCGTGCTGCTCGGTCAGGCAAAGCCGTTTCGATTTGTTATTTTATCAGTCTCGCCTTATATCCTCGGGGTTTAGCCCTGAGCGGCACTGCCGCGCAAGGTAAGGCGGCAATTCGCATCTTTACGCAATATATTGCTCATTGTCATGGGGTGTTAGAATTGCTAGTATTGGTTTGTTGTGTATTACCCTTAGCGAGCACGCTGACACAACAGCAAGAAAACGATTTTCCCATTGTA
>JBBKWW010000095.1:0-39640 GCA_037969155.1 Moraxellaceae bacterium | reverse complement strand
CTGTGGATACTTGGTCAGTGAGCCAGCAAAACTGTTGCCATTTTCGACCTCACCTTTAATGCCTAACACGACTTCACGCATCGACGGATTATCTAGACCCTCGGCAACGATTTCGAACGATTGCACCAAAGGCACACCGGCTTTCATCATGGTGGCTAATTGGCGAGTAAAAATCGCAATGTCCAATGCGCCAATCTTCTTTTTGCTCAGACCTTCCAGCAGGTTTTTAGATTTTTTATGAATCTTAGTGACCTGAATACCTTGTTTACGCAGCTGTGCCTTGGCCAGTGCCATGTTTTTACTGGGGACTTCTCCCTTGACTTTTTGTCCACGTCGATTAGTGCCTTCGTACGCGAAGTTGGGGATCATTTCAGCTTTTTTTGCGGCCATGTTGGTTCTCTTTGCTTATTCGCTGGTGACGCGGTTGATTTCTTGAAGACTAGTGAGACCTTGCATCACCTTCTTCAATCCGGAGCGACGCAGGTTATCAAACCCTGCGCGCTGTGAGGCATCGGCAATTTGAATGGCATTGCCATCTTCCATGATAATTCTGGCGATTTCTGGATTAACTCGCATCACTTCATAAATGCCCACACGGCCTTTATAGCCATCTCGGCATTCGCTACAGCCCACCGCTTGATAGATGGTAAAACCTTGCGCCAAATCTTCGTCAGTAAAGCCGAGTTCTTTTAAGCTGTGATCAGGAACCTCGACGACGGTTTTGCATTGACCACATAGGCGACGTGCCAGTCGTTGTGCAATGACCAAATTGACTGAGGTGGCGATGTTAAATGAAGGAACACCCATGTTGCGTAGCCGGGTCAGCGTTTCTGGGGCACTGTTGGTGTGCAGCGTTGACATGACCATGTGACCGGTTTGCGCAGCCTTCACGGCAATCTCTGCGGTTTCGAGGTCACGGATTTCACCGACCATGATAATGTCAGGATCTTGCCGCAGGAAGGCTTTGAGTGCCACGGAGAAGGTCAGGCCGACCTTGGGAATCACGTTAACCTGATTGATGCCTTCAAGGTTGATCTCGACCGGATCTTCTGCGGTAGAAATATTATTTTCGACTGTGTTTAAGATGTTTAAACCGGTATACAACGACACGGTTTTACCCGAGCCAGTCGGTCCTGTGATCAATAACATGCCTTGCGGTTTGTCTAGGGCATCCATAAATAGTTTTTTTTGTTCTGGCTCATAGCCCAGTGCCTCGATTCCCAGCATCGCACTCGATGGATCGAGAATCCGCAGCACTAATTTTTCGCCAAACAGCGTTGGCATAGAGCTGACCCGAAAATCAATCGCTTTGGTTTTAGAGATTTTGAGTTTAATCCGGCCATCTTGTGGCAGGCGGCGTTCAGAGATATCCATTTGTGACATGACTTTTAAACGGGCGGCGAGTTTGCCCGCCAGTTGCACCGGTGGCCGTGCGGCTTCACGCATCACGCCGTCGACCCGATAGCGCACCCGATAGGATTTTTCATAGGGTTCAAAATGTAAGTCTGATGCCCCCATACGAATTGCATCGATCAATAGCTTATTGACAAATTTGACAATTGGCGCTTCTTCTGCACCAGTGCCATCATCGGTATCCTCGGTAGTTCTTTGGGTATCAACTTCGATATCGTCCATGTCGCCATCGAAGCCAGCAAAATCGCTGCCGCCACTGTCATAGGTGCGCTCAATCAGCTTGCTCAGCTTGTCATCTTCGACCACCACGGTTTCGACCGAGAGCTTACTGCCAAATCGAATGGCATCAATCGCATCGACCCGACTCGGATCACTCATGGCGACAAATAAGCGCGTGCCTCGATTGAAAATCGGTAGCACATTGAATTGTCGTACGACTTTTTCGTCGATTAAATCTTTCGGGATGGTGCCTTGATCAATACTATCCAGATCAAACAAAGGATCGCCAAATTCACGCGCAATTAGCCAGGCAATTTTGCCCGCATTGGCCAGTTTATTACTGACCAAGTAGGTGACCAGAGAGGTTTTATCTCGTTGTGACTCGGTCAAGGCTTTTTGCATGGCGTCGGATGATACCAAGCCTTCATTCACGAGCTGACGTGCTAAGCCACCAAACGATGTCACTTGTCCAGACATATTGCCTCCATAATGTGCGCTAGGTCACACTATAAGCTATTGTTTACACTCAATTCCGTGAGTCATTGAGACTATACCCGAGTGGCGCGCTGCACACAATCTACACAGCAGTTGTAGCCGGTTTGTCCGCGTCGATCATTTGGAATCTTGGCACAATTCGCCCATCAGGCAAACAGACATTTTCTAAAAACATGCAGAGTGGACGTGCCCAAATCGAAAAGTCGCCATATAAACAGCGATATATCGCCAGTTGTTCGCCCGACTCACTGTGTTTTGCAAGGCTAATCAGCTGGTAGTATTGACCTTTGTAGTGTCGATAGCGACCGGTAGATGGCATGATCAATGGCAAGTCACTGGTGGCTGTCAGCATAGTAGACTCCGATGACACATTCACGCTCATATTGTTGTTGCCGCTGTTGCTGTGGGCGGGCTGCGCTTAGTCTAAGCGATTCTCGCAGGCTTGCACAGTCGGCTTTGCTGCGTCGCTGTTGTGGCTGTGCTGCTGGTGATCGTCGTCGAGTGGTGGTGGGGTGGGTGATGTTGTTATTAACCGTATAGTGTGGCAGCGGCTGGTCGTTGGTGATGACATTAATTGGCTGTTGAATTCTCACATCGCTGCTGCCACGAGTCGGTGCGGCATGTGGATCACCAAAATGCCATTCGCCATTGCGGTCTTGCCATTGCTTAACGGGTTGGGCGTGTGTCGCACCAATCCATGTAATCAGCAGACAGATTAGCGTGTTAATGATTTTATTGTGCATGGCTAAATGATCTATTCCATTGTCTGGGTGATTTTACGCTAGAATTGCCCGAGTTTTCATTGAATTTAAGCGTAATGAGTGGCAAATTTTATGAGTGATGGTAAACCACAACGAGCGCGTTGGGTGATTGGTAATTGGAAAATGAATCCTGCAACGCTGAGTCAGGCCACTGCTCTGGCCTCGGATATTGCCGCGCAGTCCGTACAGCTCTCTTGTCAGTTGGCGCTGAGTCCTAGTGCGCTACATTTGGCTCGAGTGCAGCAATTGCTATCGGAGCAGAAATCTGCGCTGTCTTTAACGGCCCAAGATGTGTCAGTTCAAAGCGGTACGGGTGCGTTTACGGGTGATATCTCGGCCGAGTTACTCAAAGATGCTGGCGTGTCGCTGGTTTTGGTGGGGCATTCGGAGCGGCGTAGTTATCACGCAGAGTCTGAACAAACACTATCCCAAAAAATCGCTACGGTCTTAAACGCTGGACTCACGGTGCTGCTGTGTGTCGGTGAGCAGTTGGTAGAGCGTGATGCTGGCCAAGCCGAAGCGGTGGTGCTGGCACAGTTGCAGGCGCAATTGGGGCAGATTGATCCGTTGATTTGGTCATCACAAGTCATGCTGGCTTATGAGCCGGTGTGGGCGATTGGCACTGGGCGAACAGCAAGTCCAGCCGATGCGCAACAGATGCATGCCGCGATGCGTGCTCATCTGCGTGCATACGATACTCGTCTAGAAAATACGCTAATACTTTACGGCGGCAGCGTAAAACCGGATAATGCCGCGTCGCTTGCTGCCTGTCCGGATATTGATGGGGCATTGGTCGGCGGTGCTGCACTAGATGCAGCGTCATTTTTGGCGATTGCCCACGCCTTTGCGCAGTAGTCGCAACCTAAACAATCAACAGGAGAGAGTCTGTGGAAACGCTAGTGCTGGTGATCCATATTTTAGTCGCACTAGGCATGACCGGCCTCATCTTGGTGCAGCAGGGCAAAGGTGCCGATGCAGGTGCAACATTTGGTGGTGGTGGTGCAGCCACGGTGTTTGGTGCAGCCGGTTCTGCCAATTTTTTGACCCGTTCGACTGCGGTGCTGACCGCAATTTTCTTTTTAACCAGCTTAGGGCTGGCGGTGATTGCCAAGCGTCAAGCCACTGAGCTATTGAGTCTGCCGACTGCGCAAGCACCGGTGACCCAGCCGGTGACTCCACGCCCATTGACCGAAAACATCACACCGCCAGTGGCCAGCCCAGAACGTACTGCTCCAGACGTAGAAGTAGGCACAGCCGCAACAGTAGTCGATGCAACGCCTGCAACTCAGATCGCCGACGCAATTAAAACATTGCCTGAAAATTAAGGCTTCCTTTTCATTCAAGGATTCCGTAGAATGGCGACCTGCTGTGCGGGAGTGGTGGAATTGGTAGACACGCTACCTTGAGGTGGTAGTGGCTTATGCTGTGGGGGTTCAAGTCCCCCCTCTCGCACCAAGTTGATATTGTGATCAGCAATATCAGTCAAAATCGCTAAACAAATCGTTATTTCAATATTTGTTTGGTTTTGAGTCAAGATTAGCTTGACAAGCAATGATAAGGTCGTCTATATTGTCGTCCTGTTGATGCGGGGTGGAGCAGTCTGGTAGCTCGTCGGGCTCATAACCCGAAGGTCGTTGGTTCAAATCCAGCCCCCGCTACCATATTTTACGAAGGAGCCCACGTTTGTGGGCTTTTTTGTAGATGGTAGTCATGTCAGTGTCTTTTTGCACGACATGATGCCATCACAAACATGGGCGATATCGCCCATTTTTCGTTTTAACGTTCGCCCGATTGACTGGGGAATGCCTTCCTGATCTGAATGCAGACATGGGGAAATCAGGCGGACGTTCCGTGTGATCGTCCGACATACCCGACCGGTTGATAGATAACCCATGAAGCAATCACCAAAAACGCAATCCCTCCAAGCCTTAATTGCACCTGCTGTTGCTGCCTGTGGCGTCGAGCTGTGGGGCATCGAGTTTGTACCGCAAGGTCGTCGTTCACTGTTACGGATCTATATCGATCGGTCAGAGAGCAATCTCGTCGCATCGACGGATCAGCCTACTGATTCGTTAAGTGATGATGACTCGAGCAGTGACGAGCTGGTCGGCAAAGGGATTGGTGTGCAAGATTGTGTCAATGTTACCCACCAAGTCAGCGGCGTTTTGGATGTACATGATCCGATTGCTGATGAATATGCCTTGGAAGTGTCCTCGCCAGGTTGGGATCGCCCATTTTTTATCTTGTCGCAAATGAGCGGCTATGTCGGACAAACGGTTGCGTTACGGCTGATCTCTCCGGTGGAGAATCGGCGTAAACTCAATGGCGTACTCGATGCGGTGCGTGAAGATGGTTTAACCCTCACCTTTGAAGGTCTGGTATTACACATTGATGCGGATAATATTGATAAGGCCAATCTGATCTATCAAGACCAGTAAATTGGACAGTGATCTTCAACCAATCGACAGGTGACATATGAGTCGCGAAATTCTCACTGTGGTGGAAATCGTCAGTAACGAAAAAGGAGTCGGCCGCGAAGCGATTTTTGAGGCGCTTGAACAAGCGTTGGTTGCGGCGACTAAGAAAAAGTTTTACGAGCATGATGAGGAAGTTGAGCTACGGGTCAGAATCGACCGTAAGACCGGCGAATACGACACCTTCCGTTTTTGGACGGTGGTCGAAGATTACGACCACGAAATGCCAGCGTGCCAAGATGCCATCAGCGATCTTGATCCTGAGCAGTGGAAAGTCGGTGATGTGCGAGAAGAGCAGATTGCATCGATTGAGTTTGGCCGGATTGCTGCACAGATTGCCAAGCAAGTCATCGTGCAAAAAATTCGGGAAGCTGAGCGGGCCTTGATTGCGGATGCGTATGCTACTCGCGTCGGTGAACTGATCTATGGTGAAGTTAAAAAACAAACCAAAGATGGCTTTATTATTGATTTAGGCGAAAACGCCGAAGGATATTTGGCCCGCGATGAAATGCTGCCCAAAGAAACCTTACGCGCCAAACAACGGATCACTGCAATTTTGTATGCCGTGAATCGTGAAGGCCGTGGCGCGCAATTGCTGTTATCACGCTCACGTCCTGAGATGCTGATTGCACTGATGCGCAAGGAAGTTCCTGAAATTAGTGAAGAAATCATCGAGATTAAAGGTGCAGCACGGCATTCTGGCGTGCGTGCCAAAGTTGCGGTGAAAACCAATGACCATCGGATTGACCCTGTTGGCGCCTGTATTGGCATGCGTGGTACACGGATTCAGGCGGTACAGCAAGAGCTGAACGGTGAGCGGATTGATGTGGTGGTCTGGTCTGATGATCCTGCACAGTATATCGCCAGTGCCTTAGAGCCTGCCGATGTGTCAGGAATCGTGCTAGATGAAGATACCAAGAGCGCGGATATTATTTTTGCGGCCAGTGATCAGTTGGCGCGTGCGATTGGCACACAAGGCCAAAACGTGCGTTTGGCTTCAGAGCTGACTGGCTACAAACTCGACATGATGCTTGAAGATGAGTATCGCGCTCGTCAAGCCAGTGAAGCACAACAGTATATTGATCTGTTTACTGAGCGCTTGAATATCGATCCAGAGTTATCTGCCGCATTGGTTGAAATGGGCTTTATCTCATTTGAAGAGTTGGCATATGTGCCAGCAGAAACCTTTGATGAGATTGGCTTAGAGGCTGATTTGGTGGAGTTGGTGCAGTCGCGTGCGAAAGACGTGGCACTGGCTGACGCACTTTTAAAGCAAGAAAACATTCAAGATCCAAGTGATGAGTTGCTCAATATGGAGGGCATGAGTCGAGAAATCGCCTTTGCCCTTGCAGCACGCAGCATTATTACCGTAGATGATCTGGCTGATCAGGCCATTGACGATATTGCTGACATTGACGATCTCGATGCAGCACAAGCAGGCCGGCTGATTATGAAGGCCCGCGAATCATGGTTTAACTAGGGGTAGCAGCGTATGGCTGAAAAAACCGTAAAAGAATTGGCGCAAATGGTACAAAAGCCGGTTGAGAAGCTGCTGGAGCAACTAGCAGCCGCTGGCCTGCCCCAACGTACAGCTGACAGTGCAGTGTCCGAAGTAGAGCAAGAGCGGCTAGTGTCGCACTTGCAGCGCAGTCATGGCCAAGCCACAACAGATACTCGGATTAGCTTTAAGCGCAAAACCACGACTACCGCTAAAGTGACCAGCACCAACGGTAAAGCCAAGGCGATTAGTGTCGAAGTGCGCAAGAAGCAAGTGTTTGCTAAGCCTGACTCTGCGTTAATGGCATCAGACATGAGAACCTTGTCTGAGCAAAAAAATCTGAGCCAAGCCGAAATCAAAGCACGTGCTGATGCAGACGCAAGAGCACGTGTTGAAGCTGACGCACGCCAAAAAGCCACCCTCGACGCAATGCGTGCGCAACACCTTACGCCAAGAGCCGATGCGGGTGTTAAAGCCGAAGCGGTGGTGGTCAAGCGCGGTGCAAGTCTGGATAGTAAGCCGATTACACCAAAGCCTGTGAGTAAGCCTACGGCCAAAGCACAAGGTAGAAAAGAAAGTCCAGAGCAACGTAAAGTTCGTGAAGCAGAAGAAGCCCGTCTAAAAACCACTGAAGAAACTGCACGTCGGGCAGCGGCTGAGGAGGCTCAGCAGCGCACACTAGAGCAAATGCGTCAGATGGCATCGAAATATGCCAATGAAGATGTCAAAGCACCCGTGATTGATGAAACCACACCACTCGCGCGTGGCTTGGTTGGTCGTGCCTACGAAGAGTCGTTTGCCAAAGAAGATCGTGAGATCAAACGTGGTAGCACCACCACCACTACCACCCGTGGTGGCAAAGGTCGTGGCCGTAATAGCCGGCAAGAAGAGCAAAGCTTCCGCCAGAACAACAAAGGTCTCAAAACCAGCCAAAGCAATCAGCATGGTTTTGAAAAACCAGTTGAAAAGCAAGTGTATGACGTACAGGTCGGTGAAACGATTGTCGTGTCTGATCTGGCGCAAAAAATGGCAGTTAAAGTCCGTGAAGTCATCAAAATGCTGATGAAAATGGGCGAAATGGTGCGTGAGGGCGACAGTCTTGACCAAGCCACTGCCGCGTTAGTGGTTGAAGAATTGGGTCATAATCCGATTCTGGTCAGTGACACTGCGGTTGAAGACAATCTGATTGAAGCCGCAGGTAAAGCCCGTGGCGATGCCAAGCCGCGTCCACCGGTGGTCACCATCATGGGTCACGTCGACCATGGTAAGACTTCGTTGCTCGATTATATTCGCCGGACTAAAGTCGCTTCAGGTGAGGCGGGTGGTATTACGCAGCATATTGGCGCGTACCATGTCGAAACCGAAAAAGGTGTGATCACCTTCTTGGATACACCGGGTCACGCTGCATTTACCTCCATGCGGGCACGCGGTGCCAAAGCCACCGATATCGTCGTGATTGTGGTTGCAGCCGATGATGGTGTGATGCCACAAACAGCTGAAGCCATTGAGCATGCACGGGCGGCGGGTACACCGATCATTATCGCGTTGAATAAAATCGATAAAGAAGGTGCCGACTTTGACCGTGTATTGAATGAACTGTCCGTCAAGGGCGTGACGACTGAAAGCTGGGGTGGTGATACGCCTCTTGCCAAAGTCTCTGCTAAGACGGGTGCAGGCATTGATGAGTTACTTAACCTGATCTCAATTCAAGCTGAACTGATGGAACTGACCGCATCTGATGATGGTGCAGCACAGGGCGTCGTGATCGAAGCGCGGATTGATAAAGGTCGTGGCGCAGTGGCCAGCTTGCTGGTACAAAAAGGCACATTGCAAGTTGGTGATCTGATTTTGGCAGGTGCATTCTATGGTCGCGTCCGCGCCATGAATGACGAAAACGGCTTGCCGACCAAAATAGCAGGCCCATCGATTCCGGTCGAGATTCTTGGTCTGCCAGATGCGCCTAACGCTGGCGATGAATTCCTCGTCGTGTCAGATGAGAAAAAAGCACGTGAAGTGGCCGAGTTCCGTGCCAGCCGTGAGCGTAGCAAAAAGCTGGATCGTCAGTCCGATATGCGTTTGGAAAATCTGTTTGCCAATATGGGCAAACAAGACGTACCGACCGTCAATCTAGTTCTGAAAACCGATGTACGTGGCTCGCTTGAGGCATTGACCAATGCACTGAATGAGTTGTCGATTGATGATGTGCAAGTGCGTATCGTCGGTTCTGGCGTCGGTGCGATCACTGAATCAGATGTGAGCTTGGCAGAGTCTACTCGCGCTGTGTTGCTGGGCTTTAACGTGCGTGCCGATACCGCCGCGCGTTTGAAGTGTCAGCAAGACGATGTCGATGTACGCTATTACAGCATCATCTATGAAATGATTGATGACGTAAAAGCCGCCATGAGTGGCATGCTCGCGCCTGAGCATCGTGAGAATATTCTCGGGATTGCACAAGTGCGTCAAGTGTTCCGCTCCAGTCGTTTTGGTGCGGCAGCGGGCTGTATGGTCATGGAAGGCACGATTTATCGTAACAAGCCGATTCGGGTGTTGCGTGAGGGTGTCGTGGTATTCCAAGGTGAGCTTGAGTCATTACGTCGTCACAAAGAAGATGTGAATGACGTGCGTGCGGGTATCGAATGTGGTCTGGGTGTTAAGGGCTACAAAGATATCAAAGAGTTGGATCAGATTGAGGTTTATGAAGTCCAACAAATCAAGCGCACATTGTAATCCGTTAAGGGGAAATGCACATGAGTCAACGCCTTAAACGGATGGCCGATCAGGTACAGCGCGAACTGGCTGACCTGATTCGGATGGAGCTGAGAGATCCTCGACTTGGTGGCTTGGTCACCGTGTCGAGTGTGAAAGTCAGCGCCGATCTGGGCTATGCCGAAGTGTATGTCACCGTCATGGGTCGTGAGCTAGCCGATGACCAAACCGCCGCCGCACACGCAGAGACGCTGAGTGTGCTGAATAAAGCCTCTGGCTTTTTGCGGGCGGAGTTGGGTCGTCGGATTAAGACTCGGGTCACGCCACGCTTGCGCTTTCACTATGATACGGTGACTGCGCATGGCAATTACATGACTGATCTGATCAGTAAAGCGGTGGCGGATATTGCGCCTGAAGAGCCAGACTCACCCGCCGATGTTGATGACAAACCTGCGTCATCATAAGCAACTCAAAAAACGTCAGCACTGCTGGCGTTTTTTATTGACAACGTACATACATTGCTTAGTATGTGGTGATGGATATTCACTACGAACTTAATGGCGTTCGTTTTGTCTGGGATGCAGATAAAGCCGCCAGTAATCTACGCAAGCATGACGGCATTCGCTTTGAGCAGGCGGCTACGGTGTTTTTTGACCCTTTCTTTTGCTTAGTGGATGCAAGCCGTAATGATGAAGCCCGTGATGCCGTCATTGGTTACGATAGCTTTGGGCGATTGTTATTTGTGGTGCATATTGAGTATGACGGCGAGTGTATCCGTTTGATCTCAGCCCGTAAGGCCATCAGCGAGGAGCGTAAAGACTATGATGCCGGATAAAATCAAAGCGCGTTTAACCAAAGAGCGACCCAGCACCTCGATCACGATTCGGATTCCTGTCGATCTCGTGGAGTCGATGAAGGAGATTGCACCACATCGCGGGTTTTCGGGTTATCAGTCGCTGTTGAAGTCTTATATCAGTGAGGGTTTACGCCGAGATGAGGCTCAGTTTGCCTTTAGTGTTGAGGCACGGTTAATTGAAGCCTTAAAAAAACGCGGTGTGTCAACAGAGGTTTTGGCGGATGCTGCGAGAGAGTTACATACGCAAACTGGCTGATGACAGTGCGATTACACCCTGTCAATCGTATCTGGGCTGGTCTTTAAATCAGCTTCATCTGAATCAATCGACCAATAACATCGATCCCACCCCTCATCAAACTGCATCCAGCCATCAGCCACATCATAGCGACCCATGTAAAATTTCCTGACGTAAACAATCCAAATTTTTCAATCAAGTCCTTATTGAGTTCGCACGGCTTTCATTCGATCCCGAATCAGCTCAACACGCTCACGATTCACCCCAAGGTCTGAATGCCCCAGCCGCGACGCAGAGCGAACCTGTACCACAGTCTCTGTGCTACCCGTTGCCGGAAAATAGAACGCTACATCATCGACAAACCGAAAAATCCGTGAGGTGATTTCGGCAGAAATATAATCGTCCTGAACCACCACGACCTTTGATCGGTCGATTTCACCCAGTACGCGCAACAACTGCGCCTGTACCTGTGCCGGTGTACCTGTGCCCAACAGCGGTGCAATATGGTGCTGTGGGTCGTTGGCTTGACTGCTGACACAGTTGGGCTTTGCTGGACATTGGGGAAGTTGACCGTTCTCGATGCCGAGTTTGGCTGGTGTTCCTGCACAGCCCGCCAATAGTGCGACCGTGGCGAGTAGTGTCATCGCTTTGATTGGCATGAATCTATCTCCTTGTAATAATTGAAAAAAGAATCATGAGGCGGTTGGCATAATCGACAAGATCACCACACATACTCACATCAGCGCTGTAAAAACCAACTCAAATATTCGATCCGCTCGCGGGTCAGTGCCAGTTGGCACAGTTTAATTTGATTGGCTGATTGTGCGGTTTTAGCCGCATTTGCGCCACTGGCCTGCGCCTCAAATAGACAGTGCTGCGTGCGAAACTGTAGCCATTGCTGCTGGGCTTTGAGTAGCTGTTGATCCGTCGCGTCTGGTCGTGCTTTTGTAGGTGTTGCTGAGTGAGCTATAGGTGACTGATACACCGTCATCAGTTGGTCATAGTGGTGGTTCAGCTCCAGATTAGCCAGATCAAGCAACGTGTCGATACAGTGCCCACTAGAACCATTGCGCTGGAGCTGCTGACAGTCCAGCGTGGCATAGGCTTGGTGGCGGGTAAAATAATCCGTAGCATCAGCCAGCAAGGGGATGCTCAGTAAAGTCACCAGCAGCCCGTAGCTAGTCAGTGGTCGCCATCGTTTGCTCATCGGATTGCAGCACCGTGATCGGGAGAGGCTGCAAGTGTACTGGAATTCCGTTCAGTACGGCATTGCCCGACAGTTGATCTAGCATTTGATCATCAGTCAGGTCATTGACACTGACCCCCGAGTGTTGCTCAGCGACCGACCAGCCCGTGCCGGTTTTATCATGTCCCCAACCATGCGGAATACTGACCACCCCTGGCATCAGTTGATCGGTGATTTCGGCCAAAATCCTGACACTGCCCACGCGAGAACGTACCTGTACTGGCTGCTGGTCGGCAATTCCCAAGGCGGCTGCATCGGTCGGATGTAGCATCAGGGTGCAGCGTGATTTGCCTTTGACCAAGCGCTTGCTGTTGTGTAGCCATGAGTTATTGCTGCGCAGATGTCGCCGCCCAATCAGCACAAATGGAAAGTCAGCCAGCGTTGCCGCTGTGCCATTTTGCCCAAAGAAGTGCTGCTCTAAGCGTTGTAAGTCTGGCATAAAATAATCTAAGGCCAGATGAATTTGATGATCTTTGTGCCACAGTCCATCTGGCAGTTGCGGCTGTAATGCCCCCAAGTCAATGCCATGTGGCTGCTTTTTCAGTTTGGCAAGGCTCAAGCCTCGATTCAGTTTAAGCTTGCCGCCATAACTGCCACTGCGCAGCAGGCCATCAATGATCGCCGCAGGCCCGAATTCACGTAGCGCGGTATTGGCAATCTTGTGATAAAAGCGCGGCTTTGCTTGCAGCCGTAATGCCAGATCGAGATAAATCTGCCAGTCTTGCCGTGCATCACCTTGTGGCGCGAATAGGGCATTCGACCATTTGGCGGTATTGCGCACCGCTAGACTATGAAACACTAAGTCATAGTGTTGGCGTTCCAGTGGGCCAACGGGTGGCAAAATAATATGTGCATGCCGATTGGTTTCATTCAGATAAAAGTCAATCGATAGCATAAAGTCCAAGCCAGTCAAGGCACGGTCGAGTTGCTGGCCATTGGGGGTGGATAGCACGGGATTACCCGCCGCGACAATCATGGCGCGTATTTTACCATCACCCTCAGTCAGAATTTCTTCTGCTAAAGTCGACACAGGCAGCTCACCCGCAAATTCTGGTAGGCCACGTACTCGCGACTGATAGCGTCCAATATGGCCGCGACCAGAGAAGCCAAGGATGTTCGCCGCAGGGGTTGGAAACATCAGGCCACCGCGATGATCGAGCCGATCAGTCAAAATGTTCAGTAGCATGATCAGATACTGGGTCAGCGTACCAAACGCCTGTACCGATGCGCCCATGCGGCCATAACAGACCGCAGTCTTGGCAGCGGCAAACTCTCGCGCCAGTTGCCGAATCGTGGTGGCACTCAAGCCTGTATGTTCGGCTACCCGCTCTGGACTATACGGCGTGACATAGGCTTCGATTTGTTTGATTTCAGGGGTGAATCCCAGCAAGCGATTCGGTTGCAGCAGCTGTTCGCTGTATAAAGTGTGCAGCATACTGAGCAGTAGCAAGGCATCACTGGCGGGTTTAATAAAATGATGTTGGTCGGCAATGTCGGCGGTTTCGCTACGTCGAGGGTCGATCACCACCACTTGGCCACCACGCTGTTGGATGGCTTTGAGGCGTTTTTTGACATCGGGCACGCTCATGATGCTGCCATTAGAAGCCAGTGGATTACCACCGATAATCATAAAATAATCGGTATGATCAATATCAGGTACAGGCAGGTATAAATAGTGACCAAACAATTGATACGACACGATATGGTGTGGCAGTTGATCGACGGAAGTGGCCGAAAATTTATTTTTGGTTTTGAGCATTTTCAGCAGTTGGACACCAAACAGCAGTGAGCCCATGTTGTGCGCATTTGGATTGCCGAGGTAACTACCGACCGCATCCCGGCCATATTGTTTTTGAATACTTTTGAGTTGTTGTGCGGTCGTATCGAGTGCTTCATCCCAACTGATTTTTTGCCAGCCACTGGCGGTGCGTTTCATCGGGTGGCGAATTCGCTCAGGATCTTCATGTAAGTCTTGCAGCGCGGTGGCTTTGGGGCAGATATAACCTTTGCTAAATGGATCTGCTTGATCACCCCGAATCGACACAATCTGCTGGCCTTCGGTCTGAATCACGATACCGCACATGGCTTCGCACAAGGTGCACATCCGATAGTGGGTATGTGCGCCCGTGGCATCCGCCGCGAGTTCGGGTTGGTTAAAGGGTAAACGAGAGTGCGTTGACATGGGCGAGTCCTTGCTGACAATGGTTGTTGTCTGATCTTTAGAATGTACTGCAATCGCAGCACAATTGCATGTGTTTTTGTGAGCTGCGAACAGGAAAATGTTTGTTATCATGCATTGATTGCTTGGGAATATGCTGTGATGACTCAACCACGAATTAAAATTCAACGCCGTCCGATTAGTGGCGTTTTTTTGCTCAATAAACCTGAAGGGGTTAGTTCTAACGGGATTTTACAAAAAATCCGCTGGCTGTATCGCGCGGAAAAAGCGGGTCATACCGGTGCGCTAGACCCGTTGGCGACCGGTTTGTTGCCGATTTGTCTGGGTGAGGCGACCAAGTTTTCGCATTATTTACTGCATGCCGATAAGCGCTATCAGACGGTGGTGCGCTTGGGTCAAACCACCACTACCGCCGACCGTGAAGGCGAAATTTTACAAGAGCGTGCTATTCCAGTATTAGATGCGGCGCTGATTGAAACGGTATTGGCGCAGTTTCGTGGTGCGATTATGCAAGTACCGCCGATGTATTCCGCGCTCAAAAAAGACGGTCGACCACTGTATGAATTGGCGCGATTGGGCATCGAAGTGGATCGTCCGGCGCGTCCGGTGACGATTCATCAGTTACAGTTGGTCAGCTTTACTGAGCAGACCTTGACCCTCGATGTGATCTCTAGCAAAGGCACTTATATTCGCACGCTGGCCGAAGATATCGGTGAGGTCTTAGGCTGTGGTGGGCATGTCGAAAAGCTGCATCGCACCCAGACGGGCGGTTTT
The DNA here is from genome assembly GCA_037969155.1 of Moraxellaceae bacterium. GTDB lineage: Bacteria > Pseudomonadota > Gammaproteobacteria > Pseudomonadales > Moraxellaceae > JAYXXU01. The sequence continues at coordinate 24,784 of JBBKWW010000095.1, read as the reverse complement.
ATGTTGGATGATCAGCTCACGGTGGAGTATTTAGAGTCGCTGGACGAACCTGCGCGTGAGGCATTGTTGTTGCCCATGTATGCACCGGTGGCGGACTTGCCTCGCATTGATCTGGATCATGGCGAAGATTTTTATTTTAATCGTGGGCAGGCGGTGATGGTCGATGCGGCGCAAGGCGTGGCGTTAGCTTTTGCAAAAGGGCGTTTTTTGGGCTTGGGCGAGGTCAGTGATGAGCGGAATTTTCAGCCCAAAAGGCTAGTGAATTACCCCCTGTAAGGTGTTGGCGGTTTTTTAGCCGCCAACTGTTGTAGTCTTGATGATTACACTGATACTGCCTGATTGTCATGCCCAAACACCGAGCGCCGCTGTTGCAGTGGCACGCGTGGGCATTGAACCGAGATTTGATACAACAGTTTCGCCAAGGCGGGTAGGTGTGTACCGATCACGGATTTACCCGATGATAACAGTGCAACGCTAATATCGCGCTCAGGATCTGCCCAGCACAAGATATTAGAAAAGCCCAAGTGCCCAAACGCATGCTTACTCATCGGGCCAAATAAACCGACGGGGTTCGCGCCCAGCATCGGCCCCATGCCGTAGCGCATCGGAATCATCAGTGTGTGATCAATCGCTGGACGGGTGGTTTCTAGCGTCGAGCGAAACACCGTACGCTCACTAAAAATCCGCGTGCCATCCAACTCGCCGCCGTTCAACAACATTTCAAAAAAACGTGAGGCTTGCTCTGCATCGGTATACAGATTGCCCGCCGGACAAATGGTATCCATAAAACGTGGGTCATTGGTCAAATCCACGGCCAGCTTCAGATCACCGCCAATCACATGTTTTAGATACTGGTTGGTGCCGAGTGACGGGTGTAATCCTGTGGCGTAGCTGCGGCCGACTTGGTCACGATATTGCTCGGCGAGACCATAGTTAAATAGCGGCATTTGCAGCGGCTGTGCGATGGTTTGTTGCAAGAACTGCCGTAGATCCATCCCCGTCACACGTTCGATCACCTCACCGATAATATAACCGGCACTCAAGGCGTGATAGGCCAAGCGATGGCCCGATGGTGACACGGGTTTAGCTTCACACAAGCGTTTTAAAACTTGCGCTTTATCAAACATGAGTTCTGGTGGCAAGTCGCCATCGATCTTTGGGATACCGCCGCGATGCGCCATCAAATGAAACAGCGTGGCGCGACGCTTGCCATTGACACCATATTCAGGAATATAGTGCGAAATCGGATCCAGTAAGCTGAGCTCGCTATGTTCATCCAAATAGTGCAACAGCATGGCTGTCACGACTTTAGAGGCTGAAAATAAGCAGACGGGTGTGGTTGGTTGTGCCAATAGCTTTGGGGTCGCTGCCGTGTCGTCAGGGCCATTGCCATTGGCATGGCCGATGGAGCGATTGAGGACGATTTGCCCTTGACGGCGAATACACAGTGACAGCATCGGATGGTTGCCGGTTTGATACAGTCCTTCCACCGCATGCCAAATGTGCTGGACTTGTTGCTGATCCATGCCACCACGTTCAGCAGCTTGTTCATTTGTAGCACGCACGGTGATGCGAGCCAGATCATCTACCACATGGCAGGTATTAGTCGAAAACAGCTTCATGGTCGGAAAGGTTGCCCCAATTAAAAATCGTATAGTGTTATTTGTAATGCAAAGCAAATCGAGAATCCAGACAAATCACGACGAAAACAGCAGTTGATGTCTTGGATTTAGCAAATTTGTGCTGATGACAGGGCTGGTTCAATCGCGATAAATTCGCTATAGTGGCGCTCCGCTGTAGTGATGCACGGCGTTCCTAAAATTGATGCATCTCGGAGAACACACATGGCTTTAACCAATACTGATCGTGCAGAAATCATTGCAAAATTTGCACGTGTTGAAAACGACACAGGTTCACCAGAAGTGCAAGTGGCGTTGTTGACTGCCCAAATCAATGATTTGCAGTCACATTTTAAAGCCCACAAACATGACCATCATAGCCGTCGTGGTTTGATCCGTATGGTCAACCAACGCCGTAAGCTACTTGATTATCTGAAAGGCAAAAATTCAGACCGTTATCAAGTGCTGATTGGTGCGTTGGGTCTGCGTCGCTAAGTTGCCAATCGCCATAGCGTCTACAATTGTAGGACTAGGCAAATTGCCGTTTCCGGTATAAAAGAAGGGGTGCGATGTTTCGCACCCCTTTTTGTTGTTTAAAATCACTCGTGGCGCGGCTTCTAACCGCTGTTGTTCCTGTTTTAAGATCTAGGGACGACAACCGTTAGAGGCTGCCACGACAGCAAAATCCCTGAGGACTGTATGTCAATGTTCAATATCGTACGTAAAGAATTTCAGTTTGGCCGTTATCCTGTGGTATTGGAAACGGGTCGGATTGCCCGCCAAGCCAACACGGTATATATCACCATGGGTGGTGTCAGTGTGCTGGTTGCGGTGGTTGCCGCCAAATCCGCCAAACCCGGTCAGGATTTTTTTGCCTTAACCGTGAATTATCAAGAAAAGCAATATGCCGCTGGTCGTATCCCTGGTGGTTATGGCAAGCGTGAAGGCCGTCAGTCTGAGCAAGAAACGCTGATTTCACGTTTGATCGACCGTCCGATTCGCCCGTTGTTTCCAGAAGGTTATTACAACGAAGTACAAGTCACTGCAAGCGTGGTGTCCTCTGACAAGAGCATGGATGCCGATATCGCAGCCATGATCGGTACCTCCGCTGCCTTGAGCATTGCGGGTGTTCCGTTTAATGGTCCAATCGCGGGTGCGCGGGTTGGCTTGATTAACGGTGAATATATCCTGAACCCAAACACCGAAGAGCTGCGTCAGAGTGACTTGGATCTGGTGGTGGCGGGGACTGATAAAGCCGTTTTGATGGTGGAATCAGAGGCCAAAGAACTGTCTGAAGATCAGATGCTCGGTGCGGTCTTGTTTGGCCACGACGAAATGCAAGTGGTGATTGAAGCCATTAAGCAATTTGCCGCTGAAGTCGGTGCTACGCCATCGGTATGGGTCGCACCTGTGCAAAACGAAGCATTGAAAGCCCAGCTTACTGAGCGCTTTGCTGCACAGATCTCTGAAGCCTATGCCATCCAAGAGAAACAGCAGCGTTATGAAGCACTCGGTGCGATCAAAAAAACCGCTGTGGCAGAATTTGCGCCTGAAGGCAGTGATGTGGATGCGAATGAGCTGGCCAAGCTGTTTGAAGACCTGAAATACCGCACTGTGCGTGACAATATCCTGTCAGGTAAGCCACGGATTGATGGTCGTGATACCACGACTGTGCGGGGTCTAGATGTGCAAGTCGGTGTTTTACCGCGTGCGCATGGTTCATCGCTATTTACCCGTGGCGAAACCCAAGCCTTGGTCACCGCGACATTGGGTAATACCCGTGATGCGCTGATGGTCGATAGCTTGTCGGGCACTAAAACTGATCCGTTCATGCTGCATTACAACTTCCCTGCGTACTCAGTCGGCGAAACTGGCCGTGAGTCAGGTCCAAAACGCCGCGAAATCGGTCACGGTCGTCTGGCACGTCGTGGTGTATACGCCGTATTGCCACCCGCTGACCGCTTCCCATACGTGATCCGGATTGTATCGGATATCACTGAGTCAAATGGCTCATCATCCATGGCCTCTGTATGTGGTGCGTCATTGGCATTGATGGATGCCGGTGTACCGTTGAAAGCGCCAGTCGCTGGTATTGCCATGGGTCTGGTCAAAGAAGGCGAGCGTTTTGCCATATTGTCCGATATCTTGGGTGATGAAGATCATCTCGGCGACATGGACTTTAAAGTAGCCGGTTCAGCCAATGGTATTACTGCGTTGCAGATGGATATCAAAATCGAAGGCATCAATGAGCAAATCATGGAGCAGGCGCTGAATCAGGCGTACAGCGGCCGCATGCATATTCTCAATGCCATGAATCAAGTGTTACCGCGTGCGCGTGCTGAAATCAACATGCACGCACCAACCTATGCTGTGATTCAGATCAATCCAGACAAAATCCGTGACGTGATTGGTAAAGGCGGCGCGACCATCCGTGCGTTGACTGAAGAAACCAAAGCCAGCATCGACATCGAAGACAGTGGTACGGTTCGCGTGTTTGGTGAAAGCAAAGCTGCCACTCAAGCCGCCATTGCTAAAATCCAAGCGCTCACTGCTGAAGTCGAGCCGGGCACCATGTACGAAGGCACAGTCGTACGGATTGTTGAGTTTGGTGCCTTTGTAAACTTATTACCAGGTACTGATGGCCTATTACATATTTCGCAAATTTCCAATCAGCGCATTGCAAATGTTGCCGATGTATTGAGCGAAGGCCAGAAAGTTATGGTACAAGTGGTTGACGTTGATCAACGTGGTCGTATCAAATTGACCATGAAAGACATTCAGCAAGGCTAATTCACCACAGACGTGATTGAGCCGCCTGAATAACGTTTTTTTTGTTTGTAATGACATGCACCGAACACGGCTTTCGGTGTGTGAGTCTCTGATCCGGACACGATAATAGTCCCTGTGATTGGCTTGTCTGGTTTACGGATTAGAAAGCTTGAGCGGCGGTTGAAACGTGTTATCTTGATCGCCACATAGGACAACAACAATAGGGGACCTTAGGGTATGTCTACCGTCCGTAAAATCCGCCAAGGCATGGCGGTTGTACTCGGGGCAACATTTTTGCTATCGGGTTGTTCTCAGATTTTAAAACAGGGTGCAAACATCGGGATTCGGTTCACCGAAAACCGCCTTGTACCGCCGATTGTCGCGATGGAAGATGCACAGATGGTCTGTGAGTCGGGCACCGCGCTGACCCCATTGATTTTAAGCTTACAAAATCTGGGTGCTGATCCCACTAAACTGGCTGTGTTGCTGCAAGCCGGTTCTGCGATTTGTGCCGAAAATGAAGCACTTGAACACGAGTTGCGTTATTTGCGCTCCGCCAAGTCGGGTGCGATTGAAGAAGCACAAGATGCACGGATTGCACAAAAACGCTGGGCCGAAATTGCTGCACGTCGCCAATACTCCGCTTATCAGATGTTTGTCGAAAAATGGGAACGTGACTACCGAATCAAGCTCGGTGATCAATGCCCGTCGATGAAGACTGACTTTGACAAGCTGATTTACATGATGGGTTTGGTAACGGGCTTACAAGCTGTTATTAATGATATCGCAGCACAAGGTGCGGTCAACGTGCCAAAAGATATTGCTGCGGTGGTCGACCGTGGTATGGAGTGTCTGGATAACGAAAAATTCTGGGGTACGCCACTTGCGGTTCGTGCCGCGATTTGGACGTTATTGCCAGGTGCTAGCGAAGGCAAGCCAGATCCATTCCGTACCATGCAAGACATGACCAAAGTGGGCGAGCGCAATGGTGTGCGGTTACCGCATGCGATTTACGCGCTAGCGGCACAGGCAACCGGTGAAGACGAGCGAATTCGGGATGCGCTGCGTCTGTATGGCCAATCACTGGAAGCCAAAATGCCAGTCAATCCGCAGTATCGTCTACTTGATGGTATTGGTCGGCAACTGGTACAAGGCATTGCTGATCGTTACTGGACCGAAAATACCGGTACACGCACACCAGATACTGGCTACGTCCGTTTTTGGGATGAAAAGCAAGAGGTTGAAGATCTTGGGATTAACCTCGATGATCTGATGTAACCGTCTCGCTGATGCAGTGCATACGTTTGATAAAGCCGCCTAACATGGGCGGTTTTATTGTTATAGTAAAAATACTTTTTTGTGAGTCAAAGGGGCTGAAAATATGAAACGCCGTCAAAGTTGGCTGTTGGGACTCTTGCTCACTGCTGGGATGGGACTGAGTCTGTCGCCCAATACAGCGAACGCGGCAGCAGCCTCTGCTGAGCCACAAATGCGTATTCCGCAAAGTGGCGTGTTGAATAATAGCGTGCGTAAAACAAATAATATTCGTGTTGCTTCCACCACAAGCGTGAAGCGCAGCTTATGTGTATGGGATATTATGGGACATACCGGCGAAGTGGTCGCTCTAATGCGCGACTATCAAGTGTATGCCAGTCAACTCGGGGTCGATTTTGAAATCCGGAGTTATTCAGATGAGCGGATTGCCAGTGAGGATTTTCGTACCAAGTATTGTGATGCGGTCTTATTAACTGGATTACGCACCCGTGCATTTAATTCATTTACGGGCAGTATTGAGGCTGTTGGGGCGATTCCAACTGATGCACACATGCGCACATTGGCGCAGGTACTCAGTTCACCACGTAGTCAGAGTCTCATGCTGAGCAGTGATGGTGATCGCTCTTTTGAAGTGGCTGGCATTTTACCATTTGGTAGTGCGTATGGTTTTGTCAGTGACCGTAATATTAAAAGCGCTGATCAGTTGCCTGGCAAGACGATTGCCGTATTCGATTATGATAAAGCCCAAGCGCAACTGGTACGTGAGTTAGGGGCGTTGCCGGATCCGTCGGATGTCAATAATTTTGCCAGTAAGTTTAATTCCAAATCCGTGGATATCGTGATTGCACCATTGGCCGCCTACCAAGCCTTAGAGTTGTATCGGGGTCTGGGACAGAAAGGCGGCATTATTGATTACGTGCTGGCTCAAGTCAGCTTGCAGGTGATTATTGATCCTGATCGCTTCCCTGAGGGATTTGGTCAGCAGTCACGGCAATACATCAACCAAACTTTGTATCCGCGTGCTGTGAGCATGTTGGAGCGTTATGCAAGCTTTGTGGATGAAAAATATTGGATTAAAAGTACGCCTGCTAATTTGCGCCGCTATGATGAAATGTCGAGATTATCTCGTATCGAATTAATGAAGCAGGGTATTTATAATCCAAAAATGATGAGCCTGCTGAAACGTATTCGCTGCCAACAAGAGCCAGCCCGTGGTGAATGCAGCATGCAAAGTGAATAATTTGCCTGCTTTCTTCTGACGGTCTGCACAGCGATGCGGTTTTGGCATTCATTGCTTCAGGCGGTACGACAGCTTGCGGCCTCGCATCGTTTGCTACGACATGCGCTGCTGCTTGCGATATTATGTTTGTTGCTGCAAGGCTATCAGCCACATTTAATCTATCAGTCTGAACGCTTATGGCTTGAGCCATGGCGGCTGTGGACAGCGCATCTGGTGCATGTGGGTTGGATGCATGCCGTGTTAAATCTCACTGCGCTATTATTATTACCGTGGATTTTTCCACACTATCCTGTGCGTCGTTTTTGGTTGATTTTACTGGTAGGGAGTCCACTGCTCAGTCTGTGGCTGAGTCTGGCCTTGCCAGACTTGCTGCGTTATGCAGGCTTGTCTGGAATATTACATGGAATTTATCTTTCTGCTGCTATTCATGCTTGGATGACGCGCTCTGATCGCCTTGTTGCATGGGTTTTGTGCTTGGGCATCACAATTAAACTGATTTCTGAACAGCTCACGCTTGGACAAACATCGGCTGCATTGATTGGTGCGCCAGTTTTAACACAAGCGCATTACATGGGTGTAGCAGTGGTTTTAGGGCTCAGTGCTGTTTTTGGTCACTTAACCACGCATAATCTGCGAAAAAGCATTAATTTAAGCAAATAAACTAAATTTTTTCATTAAAATCGCCCTCAACTGTACAAAAAAACCTTGTGATCGTGCATCATACAATCAGTAATGAGTAGCATTTGGAAAGATTTGTCTGACAATCAGAGGTCGAGTAAGATTGCTCAGAATTGCAGATTAGGCGAATGGAATACTCCATTCATATTCTTGTCCAAAACAACAAGTAGGATATTATGCAGAGCCCTGAGAATTTACAGCGGTCCTGGCCAGATCGGCTGGCGACCATATTGGTTCTTCTATTGTTGCTCTTGACCTTGGTGATCGGCACAGGTTCGATGATTCATGGTCAGTTGCTCCGGATGGGCGAGAGGATGTTTGGTGATCCAGCTGCCAGTATCCAGTACTCGTTCCTACGAGCGAATCCTGAAAAACCAACATGTGATCCTAATCCGGATATCGATGCGCAAGTCCAGCAGGAGATGAATAAACCTGTAGATGACTTGTTTGGTGATTTGTTTGGCACGGCTAAAGATCCTGAGCAGACCCGTCAGTCACTGCTTGCCGCGCAAAAACTTTGCCAAGAGAAGTTTACCTCTTATGAGGTGATTAACTCGCACATTACCCCAACAGTTAAAGCCTTTCGTGCCTTTGAAACCGCATTCTTTGCGATTTTTAGGTTCGGTATGGACAACCGCTCCATTATTTTGGTGCTGTTGATTGCTGTTGCGGCGATTCGTACCACATTTGGTGTGCACCATATTGGTATCCGGCCACCCTCAACCAAAATTGATTTCACCGTATATGGTGTGTCGATGGTGGTTGCTAATGCGCTGCTGTTGTTTTCATCGGTATCGTATTTCTTTTCACGTCGCACGACGGGTCTCGTGCTGGATAGTCTGAGTGTCACCGTTAATGTGCTCTGGATCATCTTGTTTGCGACGCTGATGTTGGTGAGCTTGTACAAGACCATTAAGCCACCTGCACCGACCAAAGAAGGCGGTAGTCTTGGTTTAGCGGGTTTGTCAGTTCCGCTATATGCGTCGATGGCAATCATCACGGGTATTCCATTTATTTTCTTCCAAAGCTACCCAACCGGTCAGGCGATTTATCTGGGTCAGTTGATTGAATTTGCCAGTTTGTTCCTAAACTTGGCCTTGTTCATCTGGATCGGGATGTTGCTGAAACAAACCCGTGTGGTGGATCTGATGTTGAACGTGCTACGCCCGTGGAACTTCTCGCCTGAGCTGTTGACGTGGGTTCTGATGATCGGTGCGGCGTTTATGACTGCCTACACTGGCGCATCAGGGATTTTCGTGATTGCAGCGGGTGCGATCATCTATAAAGAAGTCCTGAACTCTGGCGCACGTCGTCAATATGCGCTGGCTGCTACGGCGATGTCTGGCTCACTCGGTGTGGTACTGCGGCCTTGTCTGTTGATCGTGGTGATCGCGGCGATGAACCGTGAAGTAACCACTGACCTGATGTACGGTCAAGGTTTGTTCATCTTTTTGGTATCCTCCACTTTGCTGTTGATTTTCTCGCTGACCTTTGGCGGTCAAAAAGTCCGGATTGCGTCGCCTTCCGTCGCCTTACGCCCGTCAATCCGTCAGATGGCACCAGTCGCTCCTTATATCGTTGTGGTGGTGAGTGTTGTCGCGGCCTATTACTTCCTGCTAGATACCAAGCTGGATGAGTTTACTGCGCCGTTGATTCTGCCACTGATCATGCTGGCGATTTTGGCATGGGACAAACTGCAACGCGACCCTGTACAGACTGTGCCAGCGATGGCTGCAACCGCACCTGTCTTGGTTAAAACGAACGCTGCCGATCCAGATGCGTCTACAGTATCTGACTTTATGCGTACCAATGATCCAAAAGGCAAAGAGCGTCGGGTTGGCTTCGGTCAAGCGGTGTTCAATGCGACGCATGAAGCGATGGGGCATGTTGGTGCACTGATCATGCTGATGGCGCTGACCGTCAGTGTCGGTGGTCTGATCGAGCGTTCAGATGTGATGCATGCGATTCCTACCGATCTGGCCAGTCCTTTGATAGCGATCAGTATCTTGCTGGTACTGTTGGTGTTCGTTGGGATGGTGATGGATCCGTTTGGTGCGGTCATCTTGGTGACAGCCACCATTGCGCCCGTCGCGTATGCCAATGGGATTGATCCGGTACACTTCTGGATGATCGTACTGGCCGCGTTTGAACTGGGTTATTTGTCTCCACCAGTGGCACTGAACCAATTACTGGCTCGACAAGTCGTGGGTGAGAAGGAGATGGACGAAGCAGATGCTGAGGTTCGACATCTGAGCTTCTACTATCGCTATGAGCGCTGGATTTTGCCAGTGATCGTGATGGGGCTCACCTTGCTCATCGTCGCGTACGTTCCGTTTATTTTCTCGGATCTGTTCCCGAAACTATATGTCGGTAAGTAATCTCAACGCTTGATCCGCTAGTTCTCCATAAAAACGGCACTTGATGTGCCGTTTTTTTATGAGATTTTATGAGATTTTTTTTGCCAATATGGCATGCATAAAATCAGTGCAATTAAAATTACCAGCATGCCTAACATATTGGTCAGATCTGGATATTCTTGCCACAGGATTGCCGCCCATAACCCCGCAAAGATAATCGCCATATAGTTGGCTGGGCCGATTTGGCCAGCAGGGGCATAGCGATAGGCAGTCGATAAGCATAACTGGCTAATCGTGGCTAAAGTGCCAGCACCCGCCAGTAGTAACAGTTCAGACAGCTGGTATGGGCGCCACAGCCAGAACATCGGTAACGCTGAGATGAGTGTGCCAATCAAGCAAAAATAAAACACGATACGTCCCGCTGGTTCGGTGCTGGTCATGGCTCGTACAGTCACGAACGCCATGGCCGCTAAAAAACTCGAGGCAAGGCCAATCGCGGACAATACATTAAAGATCGCTTGATCAGGCTTGGCGACCAGTAACACCCCACATAAACCGATCAACGCTGCCACCCACATCAAGTGGGTCATTTTTTCTTTTAAAAATAACCATGCCACCAGTGGAATAAAGATGGGTGATGAGTAGGTAAACACCATCGCGTTGCTGAGCTTTAAGTGGGCAATCGCATAAAAAAAGCCATACATCGCCAGCAAGCCGACTAACGCGCGCCAAGTGTGCATCCAGATTTTATCGGTTTTAAGATGATGCATGCCTTTGATCAGGAAAAATGGCAGCAAAATAATCAGGCCGACTAAGTTTCGAAAAAATACCACCGTCGGGTTATCGACGGTTTCAGACGCCAGTCGGATTAACACGCCCATGCTGGCAAACAAGAAGGCCGAGGTGGTGAGCAGTAATAAACCCGTGATGACGGATTGGCGAGGAGGAGTGAGTGTGTGCAAGAGCAGGCCACCAGCATCAAAGATGCGGCATCATAACAGGCCACGCTGAGCCGCTGTGAGTGGCGGCACGGCGGCGATTATGGCTGCTTAGCGAGTTCGGCCTCTAAGAGGCGAATCTGTTCAGCTTTAAGATCAATCAGTTGGTTAGAGTCGGTCACTTGTTGGTTGAGCGTTTGTTTTTGTGTTGCAAGGCGCTGTTGTTCGTCACTGTGGCGGTCGATTTCTTCGGCAGCCAAGGCCGGATCAGTGGGAAGCGGTGTGCTGCTGATGTCAATATCGAGACTTGCGCTCGGTACACCATCCATCACGACTGGCGGTAACACACTTGGTGCTGTTGATCGGTCTGATGTGGTGGTGGGTGTGGCGAGGTCTTCAGTGCTAGGTTGGCTAGTACGTCCTAGCCAATAGCCAATCAACACCGCCACCACCAGCAATAGGACAGCGGCTGCACCGCCAAATGCACCGAGCAGCAGCAGTCGATTGGGATTGGCGGTAGGCTGAGAAGGTGGTGTCGGTATGGTCATGATTACAAGGCTCATCTTAAGCGGTGATTTGCTTTTATTGAGCTGAGAGTTTACCGCACTGGCTTAAACCGCACCACACCCACGACGTCTTCTGTCGCAGGTGTCTGGTCTGGGTCTTTGGTGACGACCTCAGTCGGACGTCGCTCCGTATGCTCACAGTCGATGCACTCAATCCATTCATCGTCGGCACTGATCATCAGCACAACCCGATCAGCTGCCCCACATGCGGGGCATTTTGCACCCGCAATAAAGCGTTTTTTAATCGCCTGACTCATACAGATACACTCTCTGTTTGTGCTGGCCAGCCGCTGTGCCGCAATAGTGCTGCAATCGAGGGTTCACGGCCACGAAATGCCGCAAAACTATCTTGTGCAGGCCGACTGCCACCGACAGCTAGGATGTTTTGACGAAAGGCTTGTCCGGTTGCAGCATTAAAAATGCCTTCTTGCTCAAACCGATCAAACGCATCGGAAGCCAGCACTTCTGCCCATTTATACGAGTAGTAACCGGCAGCATAACCACCAGCAAAAACATGACTAAAGCCATGCTGAAAGCGATTATAGGCGGGTGGTAGACTGACTGCGATATTTGCACGGACGGCATCAATCGTATCCTGAACACCCTGTGTGTCTAACGCAGGATTGGCACGATGAATGGCCAAGTCAAACAGCGAAAATTCAACTTGTCGTAGTGTCTGCAAGCCACTTTGGAAAAAACGCGCTGAGAGCAGCGCATCCAGTTGTGACTTGGGTAGCACTTCGCCAGTCGTGACATGCCGACTGATCAGCGCAATCGCTTCGGGTTCCCACGTCCAAAACTCCATAAACTGGCTGGGCAATTCGACCGCATCCCATGCCACGCCATGAATGCCAGCGACTGACAACACGCCAATTTCAGTGAGTAAATGATGTAAGCCATGCCCAAACTCATGGAACAGCGTAATCAGTTCTTGGTGGGTCAATTGCGCGGGTTGATCACCAACAGGTGGGGCAAAGTTCCCGACCATAAAGGCGACTGGTGCTTGCTGGATATCAGCAGCCTTCAGGCGTGAGCGATAGCCACTCATCCACGCGCCACCACGCTTATCGCTGCGGGCATATAAATCGAAATAAAATCCCCCGATGACCTGATCCTTCTCGGAGATTTCGTAGTAACTGACTTGCTCATGCCAAACTGAGGTCGCTTTTTGTTGAATCTGAATGCCATACAATCTTTCGGCAATGTTAAATAAGCCCTCAATCACCACTGGTGCTGGAAAATAAGGCTTCAGGCTCTCTTGCGACAGATTGTATTCACGTTGTTTGATTTTTTCGGAGAGATAGGCGCTATCCCACGGTTGAAGTTGTTCATAACCTAGCGCCTGCGCCTCTGCTTTTAGTTGCGCCAAATCATCGAGGGCTGGTTGTCGCGCTTGGGCTGCTAAGTCATGTAAAAACTGAATGACCTGATCCACGTCATCGGCCATTTTGCTGGCCAGTGATAAATCTGCGTAATTTTCGAAGCCGAGCAGTGCGGCTTTTTCTTGCCGGAGCTGTAAAATATCGACCATTAAGCCACTGTTATCATGTGCAGGATCGCCCAGCTCAGAAGCACGAGTGACATAGGCGTGATACAGGGTTTCGCGCAGCGCACGATCATCGGCATACGTCTGAATCGCCATGTATGCAGGTGCATCTAGGGTGGCTACTGGCTGCTCAATGCCACGTTGCTGGCCAAGCTGTTGCAATAGTGCCACGCTACTCGCGGGTAAGCCTGCCAGTTCAGTCTCACTGAGCGGCTGTACGAAAGCTTGGGTTGCATCGAGCAAGTGATCGGAAAACTGTGACGACAACTGTGACAGGCGCTCACTGATGTCAGCAAAGCGTTGCTTCGCTTCGCCTTCAAGCGCAACCCCTGACAGCCGAAAATCGCGTAATGCTAGCCGGATGGCGCTTTGTTGGGCAATGTCGCAGCTTGCAAAGTCTGCACCGTCATGCACGGCAAGGTAGAGTTGGTATAGGGCGTGGTTCTGACCTTGTGCGGTGTAGTAGCGTGATAGTTCTGGCAGTAGTTGATTATACAGTTCACGCAGCTCTGCGGTATTGCATGTTGCATTCAGGTTGGACAGCACGCCCCATGCTTGTTGCAGTTGGTTTTCGGCCAGATCAAGCTGCTCAATGAAGCTTGCCGCATCGGCTGTGGCAGTCTGCTCCGCTTGAGCCAGTACTGCGCTGGCTTGGTTCAGCGTCTGTTGAACCTCGGACTGGAGCGCCGCTAGGCTCAGATTGCTAAAATCAGGCAGTGGGAGCGTAGAGCAGGGTAGGCTTAATGCAGCAGTCATGGTTGCTTTTCCAATGTTGAATCACAGAAATCATGAGTCTTACATGTGGGTGATGATGGGCGGTTGCAAGTCTAATCGTGCAATTCGATGTACGGTGATCAAAATACTCCCGAAATAATAACGCCTCCTGCGCATCGGATCGCAGGAGGCGTTGCTGACGTATTGATGTATTATCGATCATGAAGATCGATGCTCATCAATCCGATTTTTTCTTGGCATTGGCTTTCTTCGCCTTGGCCTTTTTGGCTTTCTTGCCGTCATCAGCAGCTGGCTGTGCTTTGTTTTTAGCTTTACCTTGTTTCTTGGCTTTTTTCTCAGCCTTTTCTGCTGCACTTTTCTTCGGCTTTTTGGTTGAGACGGGCTCAATCAAGCTGCTGGCAGCTGGTAAGTCCGCAATGATCACCGGTTGCAGCTCAGCCACGAGTGCGGGTGCAACGCGGGTCTGCCGTGTTGGACTGCGCCGTGGCTTTGCTGCTGGCCGAGCCGTGTTTTTGGCATGGGTGTTTTTAGCCGTGCTACGTGCTGGGCGGCTGGCGGCTGGCGGCTGAACTGACGTGGGTTCGGTGCTTTGTGTCCGTGGTGCTTTTTGCCGCACGGGACGACCCGCACTGGTCAGTTGTTTGATCAGTTCAAAGTCAACCTTACGATCATCCAGATTTACACCGGCGATTTTGACGCGCAATTGATCACCCAAGGCAAAGCGTTGTCCATGTCCACGACCATTTAGGGTTTGACTGGCGTGATCAAACTCAAAGTAGTCATTGCCCATGTTACGCACATGCACCAAGCCATCGACGTACAGGCTGCTGAGCGTGACAAATAAGCCAAACTCCGTCACACCACTGACCGTACCATCGAACTCTTCGCCCAGATGCTGCTGCATGTAGTGGCACTTCAGCCAACTCACCACTGAGCGAGCTGCTTCATCAGCCCGACGTTCGGTCTGTGAATAGTGCAGCCCTGCGTCTTCAAGCTGTTGTTCATCGAGTGGCTGTGGCTTGCTGGCCAAGTGCGCTTTAATCGCACGATGTAGCAGCAAATCCGGATAACGGCGAATCGGCGAGGTAAAATGGCTATAGCCTTCATAAGCCAAGCCAAAATGCCCGAGATTCTCCGCACCATAATAGGCTTGCATCATCGAACGCAGCAGCACTGAATGGATGCTGGGCGCGTCAAGACGCTCACGAGTCGCAGTAATAATCGCTTGGTAATCCGCTTGGGTTGGCTTTTCAGGGAAGCTCAAACCGAGCAAGCGTACGTAGTCACGCACTTTTTGTACCCGAGAGCTTTCAGGTGGCTCATGGTTGCGATACAAGACGTGCAGATCGTTTTTGAGGGCGAAGTCCGCTGCGCTGACGTTGGCCAGTAGCATGCATTCCTCAATTAAGCGATGCGCGTCATTGCGGCCACGCGGTTTAATCTCAGTAATGCCGCCTTGCTCATCGAACAGCATATAGGTTTCGGTGGTTTCAAACTCCATCGCCCCACGTTCAGCCCGCACCCCAAGCATCACTTGATATAGCTGGTACAAGGTGTTCAGTGATTTTTTGACGGCGGGTAAGTCGCCAATCACAGTGTCATCACCAGCCAAGTACTCGGCCACTTGATCGTAAATCAAGCGTGCTTTCGAGTGCATCACCGCATTATAAAACTGATAAGCAGTGACACGACCCGCGCGTGATAACGTCATGTCGCAGACCATACACAGGCGGTCGACATTTGGTTTGAGCGAACACAAGCCGTTGGATAACGTCTCTGGCAGCATCGGCACCACATGATTCGGAAAATATACCGACGTGCCACGCGCCTGCGCTTCGGCATCGAGTGCGGTATTCGGCTTAACGTAATCACTGACATCCGCAATTGCGACCACTAAGCGAAAACCACCGCCAGCGCGCTTCTCGGCATACACCGCATCATCAAAATCACGTGCGTCTAGGCCATCAATGGTAACCAGTGCTAACTCGCGCAGATCGACTCGATCTTTACAGTCGCGTGCGCTCGGCTCTTTATATTTGGCGCTTTCTTTGAGTACCTGCTCTGAAAATACATGCGGCAGATCAAAGTCCAGCAAGGTACTCGGAATGATAATCTGGGTATCGACCCGATCAGCTAGCGATTGCACGATGTGGCCGTTGGCGTATTCATCGCTACTCGGCCACTCGTCAATCGCAATACGTGCGGCATCACCGATGCTGAGTCCAGCCGCAGTAATTTGCTCAGGTTCCATCGCTATGGGCTGGTGACTGTGTGGATTGCCGAGTTGGATAAAGTACTCGCCATCAAGCTGTTTAACCTGCCCGATAAACTCGTTTTGCTGCCGACTGACCACTTCGACGATTTTAGCCATTAAACGACCGCGTTGGTCGGCGCGGGTGGTGCGCACACGTACCGCATCGCCATCAAAGACCAGACGCATTTCGCGCTCAGGCAGGAATAAGTCCGACATACCATCGACCAATACAAAACCAAAGCCTTTGGCATTGGCCTGTACGGTTCCACTGATCAGGTCTTGTTCCGCAATCGGGCGATAGCGTGGTGGATAGTCATCGGTCATGACCAATTGACTATCGCGTACCATTGCGCCTAAACGCCGACTTAATGCCTCGATGGCATCTGGTTCAGCCAATTCAAAATGCTGGACTAACTCGCCATGTGACATCACATGCTGCGCTAAAATTTGGCCAATTAACAAACGACTAGGGATCGGGGAGGCGTATCGCGCGGCCTCGTTCGCGGCTTCAGGATCTTGCCAACTCATGGATGATCATCACATTAAAATTTGAATGGGTGTCAGTTTAACACAGAGCCTGTACCGCATTGAATTGGTATGCTGTTGAGGACGTGTTGCTGATGGCTGCGTGAGCCTCTAAAAAAACTTGACGTGGGTGAGCGTAGTCTCTATGATCACGCCCCACAGTACTGCGGATATGGCGGAATTGGTAGACGCGCTAGTTTCAGGTATTAGTGTCGCAAGACGTGGAGGTTCGAGTCCTCTTATCCGCACCAAACATATGTACACGGTAGCCCAAGGCGACCCACGAACCCTAGAGTTTACAAGGCTCTAGGGTTTTTTATTGCCCGTATGATCGGCATGTTAATTTGCATTTCGTCGTCGTAGAGATGCAGTTACTCATCAATTGACCTATAATGGCGCGCCAACAATAGATTCTGCAATTTGATCACCTGATGCGAACTGCTGTTCGTGCCATGTCAGACTACACTCCAAGGAAGCCGTTGTATGCCAATCCCACGTTTTATTGCGATCAGTATTATTAGTGGTTCAACTTTATTAGCAGTGGCTTGTAGTAAGCCTGAGCAACCTACGGATGCTGCGGTAGCCACAAGCAATACTGGCTATATCAGTGAAAATGAGCAGTTTGTTGAACAACTCAATAATGAAGTGAAGTTAGATGATCCTGATGCGCTGCTTGCAGAATTGAACCAGCCAGAAAAAACCAGCCAATAGACCAGATCGGAATTATTGCATTGATAGAGCGCCGGATGAATGGTCTGGCGTGCTTGCGACAATGAGCTGTGAAGCCTGTGACATAGTTTTTTTGTAATAAAGTTAGTTAAAGTGTAACGATATCGAATATAAAGTGTATGAGGCGCGGCCTTTTTAAGGCGGTACCACGCTGACGCTTTTTACCTCATTTGAGTGCTGCAAAGCAGAACATTAATTTTTTAGACGGTGGTCGACCAAGGATAAGGTTGTCTGTTGGGTCGACTGTGGTGCCGTGTAACATGAAGTCCTATGATAGAAGACAATGTTTTTTGTCGATTAGTAGGTCACCTTAATGCTAAAGATGAAGGAGTGGTGATGAAACAAAAAATGCTTGTAGCGTGTGTGCTGTTGGCGATGATGGGGTCGGGTTGTAGTAAAACCAAACCACCCACAGAGACCGATGGCCAAGCGGCCTATGTGAGTGATCAAGAGCAGTATGTGCAATCACTCCAGCAAGAAATCTTGATTGATGATCCAGATGCAATGCTCGATGACTTAAACGAGAGTGCTGGCGATAATAGCGTCAATGCGGAGCGGGTACGCCTAAAGGCAGTTGAAGATTTGTCGTTGCAGAGGGCTGATGATCCGTCCTCAGCATCGTTGTCTGTCGATCCTACTGCGCCAGAAAAAGCCGCCACACTGCCAGAAACTGCCACTACGCAGCCAGAATAAGCGACCTAGGTGTTTGTTTGTCTATAATTTAGTCAAATTCTGGCTAAATTGCAGAAAAAATGATGAACAGTGCTTGTATGATGGCCTGCGATTTCGTAACATACTTGCCTTGCTGCGGTGAGGTGGGTGAGTGGCTGAAACCACATCCCTGCTAAGGATGCATACGGGTAACTGTATCGAGGGTTCGAATCCCTCCCTCACCGCCAAGTATTGACTCGTATTGAGATGACTCGCTGTTTTGTATCACACTAGCAATGCGTACAAAGAGTTTAATCAGAAAAGTCTTGACGATACGCATCTGCATCTGTAGAATGCGCGACTCAAATGAAGCGCCCATAGCTCAGCTGGATAGAGCACTCGGCTACGAACCGAGCGGTCGGGAGTTCGAATCTCTCTGGGCGCACCATATTTTAAAAAGAGTCTAACTTCGGTTGGGCTTTTTTTTCGCCTAAATATTGTGTTTGGAATGTGGCTTGTATCTACTTGCTGACTCTGACACGATTGCCTCGATTGATGGTCTATCTGCTGGTATTCACGAATGTCTGATTCTACATCTGCACGTCCAGTGGTGGCGGGGCCGTTGGTGCGTATCACTGCACTAGTCTATGACGGTCTGCTGATTTTGGCGTTGATTATCGTCGTGGGAACGATTTTGATCGTGCTGGGCACATCGTCTCAAGTGATTGAGCATGGGCAAGCTGGTAAGCTCTCAGAAAACTATCGTTATTTTGTATTGTTGCCGTCGTTTATCGGGGTAACGTGGCTGTTTTACGGACTGTTTTGGCGTCGCACTGGCCAGACACTCGGTATGCAAACATGGCGGCTTAAGGCTATTCAGCCGAATGGCGCGTTATTGGATTGGCCACTGACGGTAATTCGCTGTTTAAGCGCGATGATTGTGCCGCTAGTCTGTGGCCTGTTTGGTTATTTGGTACATGGTACCCCGATTGCTTTAGTCATTAGTTTTAGTATTGGATTCTTGTTTAACTATATGTTTGCGCTCTTTAATCGGCGGCGCTTGGCTTTGCATGATGTGATGTCAGGTACGCTGGTAGTGCGCTTGCCACCTGCTCCGCCGAGTCGTTGGTTACAGAAATTATTCGGGCGTAATCGCTAGGGTCTGTTGACGTTTGAGCCACGGCTCGCGTGCGAAACATCAACAAGACCCTAGCTGTTAGGGCTGACGTAAGGCACTGATGATGCCTTCAGGGTCGTAGCCATGCAAAACCTGATCGCTGACACGTACCACAGGAACACCTTGACCACCCAGCGCTTTGTAGTCGCGATACGCATCAGCGGATGTTTCGATGTCATGTTCGACAAATGGAATTTGGTTCTTGGTCAAAAAATTGCGAGTTTTAGTGCAATAGCCACACCATGCGGTCGAGTACAGTACCACTGAGCCTGCGGGGATAGCTGCAAGCGGAATTGGCGGGTTAATGCGGTTTTGGACGATAGGCCACGTCAGCCAGACCGTGATGGCGATGGTCAGTGCTAGCAGTCCACTTTTAAGCTGCATATTCATTATTTGAACTCCTGTAACCAAGCAAGGCTATCTGGTGTGCTGCCGAGTGGTCGGTATTCTGCGCCGGTCCAGCCAAGATAATCCGACTGCTTGATCACGGTAAAAATCGCTTGAAAATCGAGTGTGCCCGTCGAGGGCTGCTGCCGGTTTGGGTAATCGGCAAACTGAATGTGTCCAATCTGCGCCAGATTCTGCTGTAATGCCGCCAGTACGGGTTCACCCATCATCGCCATGTGATAACAGTCATACTGTATTTTGAGTGCTGGACAGCCGACTGCTCTGAGCATGTCTTGGGTTTGCACAATGGTTTGTAGCAGGAATCTGGGCATGTCGATACCGTTAATCGCTTCGATTACGGGTGTGATGCCGCAGGCGGCGATCTCACGACTGGCGTAGCGTAGATTACGGGTCAGTGTTTCTAAGCAGGGTAGTACGTCCGATCGTATCGGTTGGCGTCCAGCGAGGATATTTAGCGTCGGCACTTGCAGCACACGGGCGTACTGTAAGCCTTCAAATAACGCCTGCTGGAACTGATGCTCGCGGTCGGGTACACCGGTGATGCCATCACCCCCCTGCATCAAATCGCCTGCGGGGAGGTTTATGAGCACCAGTTGTAGTTGATGCTGTTCGAGCTGATCTTGCACTGCCAGTACATCGAGTTCATACGGAAACTGAATTTCAACTGCGGTAAAACCAGCGTGCTTGGCTAAGGCAAAGCGTTCGATCAGGGGCACTTCAGTAAATAGCATCGATAAGTTGGCAGAAAAACGCAGCATCGGTCAGCCTTCGTTTGGATACAGTTGAATGATGCTAGACAAGTCTGCTGCTGCGTGACCGCGATCAGCGTGCTGTTGCAAACGCTGCTGGGCGTGTTGGGCGACAGGAATCTGTAAGCCGAGCGACTGTGCTAGATTGAGTGCGTTATTGAGGTCTTTATTGAGGGTTTGTACTTTCCACTGTACGGGTTCAAAGTGCTGGCTGGCCATGCGCGGGGCGAGGATTTGCAGCGGTGTTGAATCGGCAAAACCACCCGCCAATGCCGATGCAAGTTGTGTGGCATCGACGCCCGCCCGCTGTGCTAAGGCGACTGCTTCGGCAATCAAGGTGCTATTGGCGGCGACGATCAGTTGATTGCAGATTTTGGTGACTTGTCCTGCACCACTGTCACCCATGTGGGTGACGCGCTGGCTCAATGGGGCAAAAAAATCCACCAGTCGGCCGATGGCGCTGACTGCACCCCCTGCAAAAATTACCAGTGTGCCGTGCTCCGCACCGATCACGCCACCTGATACGGGGGCATCGACCCAATACGCGCCGCGTGCTTGAGCCTGTTGTGCCAAGTCACGGGTGGTTTCGGCAGTAATGCTGGAAAAATCCACCACGATTTGATTGGGTTGCAGATGTGGCAGCAGTTGCGCGGCGACCTGTTGCACCGCCACGTCATCGGCCAAACACAGCCCAATCACCTCAGCAGCAATCGGCTGTGATACGTCTAATAATACCTGCGCTCCTTGCGTGGCTAAATCATCACACACAGCAGCAGTTCGATTCCAGATCGACAGGTGATGTCCCGCTTGTAGCAGCCGCGCACTCATGCGACTGCCCATCAAACCAATGCCTAAAAATGCAAACTGTGCCATGGATATGCCTTGTTTAGTCAAATTGCCGAGGTAAAAAACTCATCTCAGGTTGTTTGTCTTTCTGGCGTGCGATTTTACTGTTTTTACCCAAAATCAGCTTGAGCTGCCAGATTTTTTCGAGGCGTAGGGCGCGGCGTGGCTGCTGTACCATGGCATTCAGCACGCGCTTGGCAGCGAGCAGGGCATCCGGTGAGCGGGTGGTAAATTCAGCGGCCAGCGTTTCGGCGGCTTGGCGCGGGTCAGCCGATAGATGCGTAACCAGACCGAGTGCTTTGGCTTCAGTGCCTGAAAAAATCCGACCGCTCAGGGTCAGTTCTTTAGCGATATCAACGGGGACTAAGCCGCGTAGGCTTTGGGTGATGCCCATGTCGGGCACTAAACCCCAGCGACTTTCCATGATTGAGAGCTGGCAGTCAGGCGTACTGATCCGAATATCTGCCGCCAGTGCTAGCTGCATGCCTGCACCTAAACAGTGACCGTGTAGCGCGGCAATCACCGGAACCGGCATGGTTTGCCACACTAGAAAAGCCTTTTGGAACAGGCTTTGGCCGGGTTTTAGCAGCTCCCAAGCGGCAAAGACTGCATTTTTAGGGCTGTTCAAGTCGCTCAAGTCAATCCCTGCACTAAAGCTACTGCCAGCACCAGTCAGAATAATCGCCCGAATACTTTTATCGCGCTTGAGCCGATTAGCAACTACGATCAGTTCTCGCAGTAATGCAAAGCTCATGGCATTACGCTTGTCTGGACGATTGAGTTGGACGGTGGCAAGGCCGCCTTTTTTTGCCACAAATACCAAAGGCATGCTGAGTCTCAGTGATCACTAAAGAATAGTACCGATCATAACGGATTTAATCCAATGAGCGTCTTGGCTGAACTGACGCGGTAGTCAGTTGATCCAGATCCGCGTAATCCAGATCGATACCGAGGAGCTGCTCAATCGCCTGTCGTACCGCCAGCATGTCTTGTGCTAATTGTTGTCGGTGTGCCGAGTCATGTGGGTCGGTCTGTTGCTTGCGTGCCTGCTGTAAGTGCTGTTCAAGCAGCGCAATTCGTTCACGCAAAATCGGCACGCCCGTATAGCGGGTGGCACCATACAGTCGGTGGCTGCGTTGCTCCAAGCGGGCATCGTCCTGTTGTTCGAAGGCTTCTTGTAGCTCTTGTTGGTCAGCGTCGAGCCCCTCTAGTAGCATGGTGAGCAAGTCAAAGGCCAAGTCGGGTTTGTGGTTTGAGAGCGTCAGGCACTCTTTCCAATCCACAACCTGATCTGTGGGTTTAAGCTGATCCTGCGCTGCTATATCCGTGGTACTGCTGACTGTGCGGGGTTCAGTGTCTTGCCCCTCATGCCATTTTTGGATCAAATACACCAGTTGTGCATGCTGAATCGGTTTGCTGACATAGTCATCCATCCCTGCCGCAATCAATTGATCACGCTCATCGGCCAGTGCGTGGGCAGTCAAGGCAATAATCGGCGTATGTGGCGGCGGTGTAAGGCTCTGCTCAAACTCGCGAATCAGTTGTGTGGCTTCCAGTCCAGACATGCGTGGCATCTGGATATCCATAAAAATCAAATCAAAAGCAGTCGTTTGATGCTCAGCGCGTTGTTTAATCTGCTGTAAGGCATCTTGACCACTCGACACCGTGGTGACCGCGATACCGAGGTCGTTAAGCAGGGCATCCAGCACCAATAGATTCGGTAAGTGATCATCGACCGCCAGTACCTGAATCTGTTGCTCACTAAAATCAATCCGCTCGGCAGGCAAAATCGGCACATGTTGCAGAATCGCTTGCAGGTTTTGGCGGTTAAGGGGCTGGTATATCGCCTGTGCGTGATAATACTCTAGCTGATCAAGGTCTAACGCCATCTGATAGCCATAGATCGCCAACGCGCCGGTATAGCGCGTGCGTACCTCACGTAACAGGGCATTCATGTCACTGTCTTGGGCAATAATCACCCAGCATTGTCCTTGGCAGTGTTGCTCAAATGCGGTTAAACGCCCAAACAAATCCGCCAATGAACTGGCCTCTTCTAGCTCAATCTGCATGCGTGATAGATAGCCACGCAACACATGCAAGCTGGCCTGATGCGGCACATGTGCCAGCACGCGGTAATCAGATAGATTCGGCCACAGCATGCCGACTTCGTGGATTTGGCCGAGCTGTACCTGAAACCAAAAGGTTGAGCCTTTGCCATGTCCATCACGGCTGAGATTATCCTCGAAACCAATCTCGCCATTCATCAAACGACACAATTGCCGCGAAATCGCCAAGCCCAAACCCGTTCCGCCAAACTGCCGCGTGACCGAGGGATCGGCTTGACTAAACGACAAAAATAACTTTTCCTGATCCTTGCTAGACAGTCCAATGCCGCTGTCTTGCACGGCAATCCGAATATAGTGCGCCTGCGCGTGACTGCTTTCGAGCTGGACGCGCACCACCACCTCACCATCTGGGGTGAATTTAATCGCGTTACTGACCAGATTGGTCAGGATCTGCTTAAAGCGCAGCACATCACCGCGTACCTGACGCGGCACGTCATCGTAGTAGTACACCGCCATATTAATCTGCTTGTCACAGGCCTGCGGTGACAGCATATCCATCACATCAAACACCGCTTCTTCAAGGTTAAATGGCGCAGCTTCTAGTGCCAGTTTACCGGCTTCAATTTTGGAAAAATCCAACACATCGTTAATCAAGGCCAACAGATGTGCCGACGATTTACGAATGGTTTGCACATATAGATTTTGTTCGCTGCTGAGTTGGCCACGGCGCGACAATAGGTTAATAAAGCCATCAATACTATTTAAGGGTGTGCGCAATTCGTGGCTGATATTGGCCAAAAAGGCCGACTTGGCATTATTGGATTGAATCGCCAAGTCACGCGATTTACGATAGGTGATGTTTTGAATCTCAAGCTGATCCAAGGTGCGGCGTAGATCATCCTCAGTCTGTTCGGTATGTGCGTTTAACTCCTCAAAGCTGCCATACAAACGCCGAAATAAATAGTTCAGATCTTTTTGCAGCAGCCGCAACTCGCCACTGCTGGTGACTTCAAGCGAATAATGTAACGTATCCGCATTCAACCGTTGCAGTTGCAAGCGCATCTCATAAATTGGCGTAATCCAACGCCGTGAATAGACATTCAGGCAAATCAATAATAAAAGCAGCGTAATGAGTGTGGTGATCGACAGCACCAGCCAAACCCGCTGCCGTGAGATCTGGAAGGGCATATCATCCATATCGACCACCAGCCAGATCGGTCCATCCTCTGTAAAACCGACCCGTTGCCCATAGCTGGTACCGACGGGCGAATCTAACGGGCCAAACATCTCACGATTGATTTGGAATATTGGCCACTCTAGCTTCGCCCCATGCCCCATGCTCATGCGCGCCCGACCATCCATATCCAGCAATGCAATGCGCACCAGCCCCGCTTCTTCAAACATATTGCGCAGAATCTGTTGGCTTTTTTGACGACCATCTGTTTGGTTCAGTAAGGGTACCAGTGCTTGCCCAGCTGGGAGGTAACGCGCCAAAATCGCTTGTGCCGCATTGCGTTGCTCTGTCATGGCCGCACGGTGGGTTTCTTGCAGCACCAACCACGCACCGACTAAGGCCAATACCGAAATCGGAAAAAACACCAGGCCGATCAATTGACCGTAGGCGCTATGAATGCTCAGGCGTTGATACCAACGAAG
>JBBKWW010000094.1:0-3651 GCA_037969155.1 Moraxellaceae bacterium | reverse complement strand
CCCTTGGTCATCAGGCTCTGCGCACAGATATTGATGTTGTTTTCAGCAAACAGCGCGTTCACCGCAGACAGCACACCAGGGATGTTCTGGTGAATATGCAGCAGACGATGTGTGCCTTCTTGCTGTGGAATCGCCACTTCTGGGAAGTTGACCGCTGTGGTGGTTGCGCCACTGTCGCTATAACGGACAAACTTATCCGCCACTTCCAGACCAATATTGGCCTGTGCTTCTTGGGTTGAGCCACCGATATGTGGGGTCAGGATCACATTGTCCAAACCACGCAATGGCGACATAAACTCTTCGTCATTGGCTTTCGGTTCTTTCGGGAACACGTCAATCGCGGCGCCATTTAGGTGCTTAGATTTGATCGCATCGGCCAGTGCATCAATATCGACACAAGTCCCGCGTGCGGCATTAATAAAGATGCCGCCTTTTTTCATTTGCGCAAATTGCTCAGCGCGCATCATGTTTTTGGTCGAGGGTAGATCAGGCACATGCAGTGAGACCACGTCAGCTTGTGACAGTAATTCTTCCATCGTGGCGACTTGGCGAGCATTGCCCAGCGGTAGCTTGGTGATCGCATCAAAATAGATGACGCGCATGCCTAGGCTTTCGGCCAATACCGACAGCTGTGAACCAATCGAACCATAGCCAACGATGCCCAAAATCTTACCGCGAGCTTCATACGAGCCTTCGGCTGATTTTGACCAGCCGCCACGATGCACCAAGGCGTTTTTTTCGGGAATGCCGCGCAGCATCAGAATCAACTGACCCAGCACCAACTCGGCCACCGAACGGGTATTCGAATACGGCGCGTTAAACACCGGAATACCACGTTTCATCGCAGCATCGAGATCGACTTGGTTGGTACCAATACAAAAACAGCCAATCGCAATCAGCTTTTCGGCAGCTTGCAGCACGTTTTCGGTGATCTGAGTGCGGGAACGTAGACCGACAAAGTGTGCGTCTTTGATCTTTTCGATCAAGACATCCTCATCGAGCGCCGTCTTAATGTATTCAATGTTGGTATAACCCGCTGCATGCAGCACATCGAGGGCGTTTTGATGCACGCCTTCGAGCAGCAAAAAGCGAATTTTGTCCTTACCCAGCGAAAGATGCTGACTCATGGCGACTCCGAAGCAAAGGCCAAAAAAACAAGCCGATTATGTTAGCATATCTGCTCAGTTGATTGCTTTTTCTTACAGGTCTTCTTCGATGTTTCAATCCACACCCAACCTCATCTGTCAGGCGACCGTCACCAACAGATAGAGGCTGGTGGATTGTTGATGTGCCTCAAGGAAAAGGCTGCCCAAGTAAGATAACGATACGATGTATCGCTGTCAAAATTTCTATCGCCTTCAAGGGCGAGGTTTCAGACCCGTAGAGATTAATGATGAATGCTCCGATGATATTACCCGCTGATTTGCCTAATGGTTTGCTTGAGCAGTTGACCCAGTTGCTGGGTGATGCACGGGTCAAAACGGACCACGATAGCCGCATGCATTGGGGCAAAGATTGGACGAAGCATTTTGAGCCGAATCCGTCTGTGGTGGTATTTCCGAAGACTACCGAAGACGTGCAGGCGATTGTGCAATTGGCCAATCAGTTCGGTGTGGTGATCACGCCAAGCGGTGGCCGTACAGGGCTGTCAGCGGGTGCAGTCGCGGCCAATGGCGAAATCGTAGTAAGCCTCGACAAGATGAATCATATCATCGAGTTTTTGCCAGCAGATCGCTTGGTGCGTTTACAAGCAGGTGTAGTCACTGAGCAGCTCCAGCAGTTTGCTGACGACAAAGGTCTGTACTATCCAGTGGATTTTGCCTCGGCGGGTTCTAGTCAAATCGGTGGCAATATCGGCACCAACGCGGGCGGCATTAAAGTCATTAAATACGGCATGACCCGTCAGTGGGTGCTGGGCATGACGGTGGTCACTGGCAAAGGCGATATCCTGCATCTGAACAAAGGCATGATCAAAAACGCGACTGGCTATGATTTGCGTCAGTTGTTTATTGGTGCGGAAGGTACGCTTGGGATTGTGACCGAAGTCGAGATGAAGCTGGAGCGGCAGCCGCAAGACCTGCGGGTAATGGTGCTGGGTGCGCCGGATTTTGCCTCGGTGATGCCGATTTTGCATGCGTTCCAAAACCGCATTGATCTGACTGCGTTTGAGTTTTTTGGCGAAATTGCCATGCAAAAAGTCATCGGCGCGGGGCATGTCGGTCGGCCGTTTGAGACGCTGTGTCCGTTTTATGTGTTGCTGGAGTTTGAAGGTCGCTTTGAGCCGATTGTCGATGATGCGATGGCGTTGTTCGAGCATTGTGTCGAGCAGGGTTGGGTGGTCGATGGGGTGATGAGTCAGAATCAGACCCAGTTGCAGAACCTGTGGCGTTTGCGCGAAGACATCAGCGAAACCATTGCGCCATTTACCCCGTACAAAAACGACATCTCGGTATTGATCACGCATGTGCCTGCGTTTATTGCGGATATTGATGCGATTGTGGCGGCCAGCTATCCTGATTTTGAGATTTGTTGGTTTGGGCATATCGGCGATGGCAACTTGCACTTAAATATTTTGAAGCCTGCCAACTTGAGTAAAGAGGAGTTCTTTACCCAGTGTAAGGTGGTGAATATTCAGGTGTTTGAGACGGTGCAGAAGTATCAAGGTTCGATCAGCGCGGAGCATGGGGTGGGGATGACCAAGAAGGATTATCTGACCTATACCCGCGATCCGCTGGAGATTGAGTACCTGCGGGCGGTCAAAAAAGTCTTCGATCCGAATAACGTGATGAATGTTGGTAAGATTTTTGATGTGTGAGCCTTAATCTGATCTGGTAACATTCTTGCTTTCCAAAAGGTGAGAGCAAGGATGAACCAGCCTGTTAATCAATTTAATCGAAAAGAAGTGCTGCTTGCTATTTTGGTGAGTAGTGCGGTAGGTGCTGGTGCAGTTGGTGGCGGCGTTTTTGTGCATGAGCAAAACGAGCAACATCGCTATAACATAAAAAACGAAATAGCTATTATTGAAGCCTGCCGCGCTGATAGATCTGGCGTTTCCTTTGGCTACGAAGCACAGCTACGTGCCCAATCTCGCTGGGATTCGTGTGTTTGTGCGTTGCAGAAGACTCAGAAGAGCTATTCTTGGGATGATTATCGAACCAAATACAGGTATTTTTTGACAGAGTTTAATGCGCAGCATCAGCAATGTCTGAATTCGATCAGATAGCTTGCTTTTGCAATCGAATCACATCATGGGAAAAATTCATAAAGGCGCGATGATCACTCGGCGTACAAGGAATGGATGTTTTTCTGCCGCTGGGGTGAACGATTTTTAAGTGTTTTTTGCCGTATTCGACTTGCCAGCCTTGTTTGATCAGTTGCTTGACCAGTTTTGCAATATCCTTATTTGACGAGATTTTTTTCATAGGATTGACTCAATAATGGGCGAGGTTTTGACGCTCGCCCAGTGACTTATGGTTAATCTTCTTCGTTATCTTGTGAGCCTTGAGAACGGTCATTGTTCGGGTTGAGTTGATCAGCGCGGTTATCCTGACTCTCCTCATAAGCATCATTGTTTGGGTTCATGCTGTCTGAGCGGTCATCGTTTGAGCTGCGTCCCATAGAAATTCTCCTGTTGAAATGGAAGGTTTAAGC
>JBBKWW010000093.1:0-3350 GCA_037969155.1 Moraxellaceae bacterium | reverse complement strand
CGCGCCCGCCGCACAAAATAATCCTGTACCATCTGCGCTTGTTGCTCAACCCCATAGGCCAAAAACGGCTTGTCTTGCCACAACTGATAGTGATAACGCCGATCCAATAACGCCCGTCTGAATACAGCCATGCCTTGTTGCACTTGCCAAACATGCACCAACTCATGAATCAGCCAGCTTTGGGCACTTAAGTTTTCCAACGAAAAATCATCGCACCAATCCTCAGAATGAAAATAAATATGCCCATTCGGGCTCATCGCATAACCGCGCCAAATCCAGCGACTCGCACAGATTGATGTCTTTTGCAGATCAATCGCTTGTCCAAATATGGTTTGCGCCAACTGTACCTCACCCCTTGTAAGTGAACGAATTTTCACTATTCTGGCAATTTGCGGAAAAAATCTCATGAAAAAAACTGCTTGGCATGCGGCTGACCACAAAAAAACCTGCCTCTCTTCTGAATTCCCTTGTTTTCAGGTGCTAAAATACCGCAGTATTCGCATGCTTTCACTTCTATCTGCTGCGGACGATTCGGCAGACGGGGATACATCAATCGCCAGAAAAAACGCATGAGATATAGCACGATCGCAGTGATCAACAACAGTTTAAACATAGCGATCTGCTCCTCCTAATCATAAGACGTTGCCTGTGCAAGATTTGACTCCCCACCACCTGACTCGTTCGCGTTTAGTATCATCACCTACCCGAAAGGGTATTGTAATGGAACATCAATATTCATGACTGATTTAACTATCGCTCTGGCACAATCTGCATTTAAAGTCGGTGATATCGCGGGTAACACCCGCCAGATGATCATATCGGCAGAACAAGCTCGTGAACAAGGGGCCGGACTGATTGTATTCCCTGAGCTAGCACTCAGCGGCTACCCACCAGAAGACTTGCTATTACGCCCAAATCTTGCCACACGCATTCAAGCTGCATTACAACAACTGCAAGCAGTCGAAGGCATCGTGATGGTGGTCGGCTATCCAGATCAGCAACAGGGCAAATGCTTCAATGCTGCGGCCATCATCGCCAATGGCAAGATTCGCGGCACCTATCATAAGCAGCACCTGCCCAACTATGGTGTTTTTGATGAGCAACGCTATTTTAGCGTCGGCTACTCGCCAGTCATGTTTGATTTTGCGGGTCAACGCATTGGCTTACTGATTTGTGAAGACTTGTGGGATGAAAATCCGATTCGACAACTGAAGCAGCATGGTGCAACACTGGCATTAGTGCTAAACGCCTCACCGTTTCAACTGGGCAAGCATCAGCAACGCCGCGCCTTAATCCAAAAACGGGCGAAAGATCATCAACTGCCGCTTGCCTATGTAAATCTGGTCGGTGGGCAAGATGATTTGGTGTTTGATGGTGGCAGCTTGGCCGCGAATGCCGATGGCCAGCTCATGCTGGATGCAGCCCGCTTTAAAGCACAATTGTCTTTACTTAAATTTGATGACAAACAACAATTTTTACCGCAAGTACTCGCACCTGAAATGCCCGTCACCGAAGAAATCTATCGTGCCTTGGTCATGGGATTGCGTGACTATGTCAATCACTGCGGCTTTGCAGGTGTGGTTCTCGGCCTATCTGGCGGCATTGACTCAGCACTCTCGCTGGCGCTTGCAGTCGATGCACTCGGTGCTGAGCGCGTGCATGCGGTGATGATGCCCTATACCTATACCTCGACAATCAGCCGAGAGGATGCCAAAGCCCAAGCCACACGACTCAAAGTCAGCTTTCATGAGACTGAAATCGACAAAGTCATCGACAGCTTTACCCAGACACTCGCGCCATTTTTTGTTGATCAAACCGCCGATAGCACCGAAGAAAATCTACAAGCACGCAGTCGTGGCGTGATACTGATGGCGCTATCGAATAAATTTAACCTGATGGTACTGACCACAGGCAATAAGTCTGAAATGGCTGTCGGCTATGCCACGCTGTATGGCGATATGGTCGGTGGCTTTAACGCACTAAAAGATGTCTATAAGACCCAAGTGTTTGAGCTGGCACGTTATCGCAATAGTCTGAGCAAAAATCCAGTGATTCCTGAGCGTGTGATCAGCCGAGCACCATCGGCTGAGCTACGTCCGGATCAGACCGATCAAGACTCTTTGCCACCTTATGACGTATTAGATGCGATCCTCTATGGCTATATTGAGCGCGATCTCAGTGCCAGCCAGTTGATTGCTGAAGGATTTGAGGCAGCCGTGGTCAAAAAAGTGCTGCAACTGGTTGATCGTAACGAGTACAAACGTCGGCAAGCGGTGATTGGTAGCAAAATCAGTACGCGTGCCTTCGGACGTGAGCGTCGCTATCCGATGGTCAATGGCTGGACACTGGACGAATAATGGCGGCCACAATCCCCCCGATGAATGCCCATATTCTGGCGCAAAAACTGCTGGACGCACAAGCAGCCCATTTACGCCAACGACTGATTGGCGCAGATGGGCAACAGCATCTGATCAGTTTTATGGACGACATTCTGACGCATGCCTCGCATTTTACCCTGCATCAACTGGTGCAGCGTGAAGCGATTCAAGGCGTGGTGCGCACCTATGCGTTTGAGCTGAATCTCGGTGGGGGGATTTTGGAACTGATCGGGGCGATGGCACGCGGCCTACATCAGGTATGGCAACAGCATCCCCCGCGTTTGCGTGACTTAATTCACGATCAGAGTGCTGAACAGTGGATCGATAAAATCGTCGAACTACAGCCGCTACAACAGCAAATCATCCGACAGTTACAACACAGCCCTCTGGCCAAAAACTTACTGTCACAACTGGTCATCCAGACGGTACAACGCCAATTACCGACGTGGCTGGCTGCCCAAGCTGCACAACAGTCCAAGCACAGCCTACGGGGTAGGCTCATACAACGACTACTGCTCTCCGAAACCCAACTCATCGAATGGCTCAGTCAGCATATCGCGAGTGGCATTCAACACAGCGATGCATTCGACCTAGATGATCAGACGCTCACCGACTTTCTACAGCAACTGTGGATGGGGCTATGCAATGTTCGCTTAGATCAACAAGCGATTGCAGTCACTGCGCTGGATATCGAAGAATTTTTTGTACTGATTTACGAGGATTGGAAGCATCTGCGGCAGACTGAGCATTTGCAGCGTTGGATCAACACAGGGATTGATGTTTTTTTTGAAGTGTATGGTGACTATGCGGTCACTGAACTATTGGATGAAGTCGGCGTTACGCGGATGCATATGATTGGTGAAATTCGACGCTTCACACCTATGGTGCTGCATGCCTTAGATCAAGCTGGCGACCTTGCGGTATTAATCAAAACCCAACTACAGCCCTTTTATCAAGATCCAGCGACCTTGA
>JBBKWW010000092.1:0-8109 GCA_037969155.1 Moraxellaceae bacterium | reverse complement strand
GTGGTGGGATTGCCCAGACCGACCATCCATCGCGAACTGCCCTCGATTGCCGAAGGCTTTGACCATGTGTTGATCGATGGCCCGCCACGCGTCACCGATCTCGCGCGTTCGACCATCTTGGCCAGTGATCTGGTCTTGATTCCGGTGCAGCCGAGTCCGTATGACATCTGGGCAGCCGATGAAATCGTCAAATTGATCGCCGAAGCCATCGTATTTAAAGAAACCATTAAATCATGTTTTGTGATTAATCGTAAAATCGCCAATACCGCGATTGGGCGTGATGTACGCGACGCCTTAGCAATCTACCCGCATCCCGTGTTAAACGCCACGATTGCCCAGCGTGTGGTGTTTGCCGAAGCGGCAGCGCGTGGGTTAACCGTCGATGAACTCGATGCCAATAGCGTCGCCAGCCAAGAAATCGCAGCCTTGCTGCAAGAAATTACAGGAGTCTTATCATGAGTGGCAAAAAAGTAGCCTTTACCGCAAAACCCAGCGCCAACAACCCCGCAACCGCCAACCCTGATGCATGGGTCGAACAACGGCAGATGGTGGCTGAACCAGCGCCGAGTATCGACAACATGAAGCGACTAACCATTGATATTCCGGTATGGATGCACCAGCGGCTCAAGTCAGACTGTGCGCTGCGCGGGGTCAAAATGGCGGATGAGATTCGGGATATCCTCGAAAAACGCTACGCGCAATCTTGATTCATTTAGCGTAACAGACTGACGAGATCATCCGCTTGCCCCGCCTCAATCAGCCTGACCCTACAATCGGCACAATGCTTGAGAAATTCCAGCCACGCCGCTGGTTTGGCATGTTGCTTAATTACGGGTGAAACCACCAATACTTTGGAGATTTTGCCCAATGATTGAGTGGACGATGAAATCTGCGCTTCTAGTGTGCTGAGTGCTGTATTGGGTGGTAAGTCAGATTTAATCTCAATCACATGCAGCTGGTGCTTATGCATCAGCAACAGATCCGATTCACGTCCCTGACTTTGATCAGGAATGATTTGCAGCCCTGCTTGTAAAGAATGTGCTGGGACACCCAACTCAAGCAGCCACGCAGCAACCAGCTGTTCGTACCAATCCCCACTGATCCAGCGTCGCCAATCCTTCAGTTGCTTATTGGATACGGTCGGTAAAAAAACCTGTTGATCATCCCACGTCACCGCAGGTGGCATGCTGGTGGGTAACAACTGATTGAGTCGCTCAAACCATGCACGCAATGCGGATTGCTCTGCAACAAACTCAGACCATGCGATGCCGACCGTTTTGCCTACAGCGGGCTGCTCGTACCAGATTCGATTCAGAATCGGCGTGAGTGCCGGCCATAGATTTTCAGCGCTAGGCGCTTGAAGTTGCTGGCCTTGTAGCCGTAACAGCGCCAGTGCTGGGCTGTCTGGCTGTAAAAAAATCGGGTTGGGCGTGTGGATTTTCGGTGGCTGTACATAGAGCGCCACCACACTCACCAGCGGCGGTTGAATATCGGTCAGTTCGATGGGCGTGGTCACTTGCAGCTGCCCAGTCTGATCAGGCACAAAACAATCCATCCACAGCTGTGCCTGATTGGGCTGATGCGGTTGGTAGTGCACCACCTGCCAAGGGTAGGCGCGACCCAACAGCACCGACAGCAACTTGGTGCCGCCAGTCATGTTAAACGCCACACACTGAGCCTGCCACGCCGCGCTATGCGGTTTAAAACAGCACTCAATCCAATGCACGGTTGTTTCCGCTCGTTCACCATCGAGCGGAATCTGGTCAGTGCCGCCGATACGCTCAACTTGGCTGTTGGGCAACGCTTGCCGCAGCACCCGCTCAAGGCGTTGTGCCACCGCGTCCATGCGCTGCGTCACAATCAAGCTGATATAGGCGGGTTTAAATTTTAAGCAGGCACGGTATTCGGCCAAATTATGATCCGATACCAGCAACACATAACGATCAATCACACGGTGCATGTCACAATCCTCAATCGATTAACGGAAGTTAAACGGCAGACAGTGCGCCAGCAGTGCCAAGGCCGGCATCGGCTCAGTCGCGAGCCCCGTCGCTTGCTGTAGCTGTATCAAAGCAGCATGTGGCGCGTGCGGCAAATCTGCCAGCAGTTGTGCCTGTTGCTGCGCACCCAGTACCGTGACATCCAGCTGCATCACTTGTGCCAGACTGCTGTACACCAGCCCAATCCAATTTAGGACATGGCCTTGATCGGGCGCAAAGCACTGGTTGACCGCATCTTGTAAGCAGCGGGTGGCTGGTGCAGTCTGTCCGTTTTGGTACAACAACCAACCGCGCCATGCCTGAATCAATGCCCATGGATGACCTTGGCCGACCTGCCATGCCGCGTCATGCGCAAGGTAGCGCTGCCGTAAAGTCTGCCATATGGGATGCGTTGCCGTCACAGGACACACCAAGGCACGCAGCAACAGGTGTTGGTCGAACCGATCTTGATCACTGACTGCGAGTCGATCCACCATCTGAGCCAGTGGGTGCTGCCAGTGCTGTTCTAGTGCAGCGTGCAACTGCTCGGCGGTGGTTGCTGGCTGCTCCATCAGGTTTAATAGCCGATAAATATGGGTCTGTTGTGCCTCAAGCTGACGTTGTTTGGGGTCACTCAACAGCCCAAACTGCTGTAATGCGGCATCAAAGTAACCTTGTGCTTCAGCAGGTCGCTGCATAAATGCACTGTGCTGCCCCAAACTCGAGAGTACCTTGGCATGGTTTAAACGCCCTGCCACTGCAATCGGCTGGCCTTCCCAGTACTGCATCACGTCTTGCGCCGACTGAAACTCAAAGGCATTGGTCGCAGTCACCGCAATCCGCAGATGCGCTTGACACACGTCTGGTGCAGCTTCCTCCATCAGCTGCTGTCCTAGTGTCAGCGCCTGCTGTGCCAAGTCGAGATCAAACTGGCCTTGATGGTTGGCAGCTGCCAACTGGGCGGCAATCCATTGTAGGGTGAGCAATGGCGGCAGTTGCTGCTGCGCAGGCTGATACTGTTGTAACCAGCCTAACGTCGCTGCCAAACGATGGGCTTGGTACTGTTTACGGCGGATTCGTTGCTGTACTTCGTCCAGATAATCCAGCCACAGGCTAACCTGCTGCTGGGTGCGCTGCCCCAGATCATCCAACACATGATGCAAAATACTACTGCTCGGTTCTTGGCCGATAATGCTGATCAACTGGTACCAATCAGACGGCTGCAACGGCTGTTGGCCATCTAAGGCCGCGTATAATCGCTCTAACACGTCATCATTCGGCCGTAAGAAGCAGTGGCCTTTAAACTTAGCCAGATTTAAGCGGCGTTGATCCGCTGCACCCCATGTATAGGCCAGTGCATCGACGTAGCCATTGGCGGGGTGGCCTGATTTTTGGATAAATTGTAGATTTAGCTGAAGCAGGTTAAAGCGTTGTGCATCTAGG
Source organism: Moraxellaceae bacterium (assembly GCA_037969155.1). Classification (GTDB taxonomy): domain Bacteria; phylum Pseudomonadota; class Gammaproteobacteria; order Pseudomonadales; family Moraxellaceae; genus JAYXXU01. The sequence goes on along the minus strand of JBBKWW010000092.1, from coordinate 4,687 downwards.
CTGCGTAACTCGGTGAGTAGCAGTTGACTAACCGCGTACAAATTCACCTGTTGGTCAAAGTCGCCGCGCTGCTCGATCAGAATATTGACTTGGGCAGGCTGCTCAGGCGTGATCGGTAAGACACGCATGACCAAGCGAATCAGCCGATGCACCGCACTGAGCCACTGCGGATTACGCTCGATCAGGGGGTCTTTGATGGTCATGCCCAGCACACCAACCGGATGCTGTAGCAGCGTGTCAATCACTTGGTCAACCAATGCGGCGGCTTCATCCACCGCATGAAAATCTGCTTTTAGTGCAGGTAACTTGACTGTGCCAACCGGAATCGCCAGCGCGACCAGCTTGCCCAAACTCCGATCTTGCAGGGTCAGTTGCTGAGGATGCTCAAAATCTTTTCCAGCCTCGTCGATCAAGATGTCCCACTGCTGGTGGGTCGGCAGATGGCGCAGGCTATTCGGATGATGACCTTGTGAAAAATCTGGCGCGCGCAGTTGCACAGGGCGCGTGGACTCGCTGGCTTTTTGTTGTTTAGTCGCTTGCCACTGCAAAGCCTTTTCAAGACGAATGTCCAGATGTCGTTTCACCAGCGGATTGGCCACCGACTGTTGTTGCTGATACCACGCCTGAAACGCATCACCATTGCCAAGACTACTGAGTCGCTTCAGCATGCCCTGCTCTACCATATAGGCATGACGACCCAGCTTGCGGTTCTTTTCAGCACGCTCTAACAGCTGTGGGGTCATGCGTTCACGTTGGCTGACTTCGAGCATCAACTCGTCAACCGCCGCACGATTGGCGCTCACCTCCTCGCCAAATGCACTGTAACGAAAAACCTCAAACAGCAATTTGCCATCTGTTAATCCTGCATGCCGTGTGCGCAAAACCGTCGGCTTGGCGATCAGTTCAGGCGAATCGTCTTCGATGGCGATTTCGCTGACTGATGCTACGGTCTCAATCTGTAGCGTCTCAGGCTGTACGGTTTCGAGTTGTATTGTTTCGGGTGTTGTTGCCGCCTCAGTAGATGTCTGTTCAGCCTGTGTGACCACTGACGCTTCTGGTGCAGCTTGCGTTATTAGTGGCGCAATCGGATAGCACTCCTGATTAAACGCATTACGCCAAATGGTCTGACCTTCGACTTGTTCTTGTAACAACAGCGGCGTACTCGACCAACGCAGCAGTGCTGCCAGTACCAGCAGCGCTGGCGTATCCGGACTCGCCAATACCACCTCGGCAGCAGCAGGGGCGTGTTCAAGTGCCGCATGTGCAGCGGCGAGGCTTTGGTGATTCAGCGCGGCGACAGCATAAGAATCGAGTTGGTCAAGTTGTGCGGCGAGCGCGGTCGGTAGTGCGGCAGTCACCGCAGGCAGTACGATCATTGTAGACATAAATTTCCTAGGCATCTGCCCTATGATTGATTATTCCTGTGCAGCAGTGTAGCGGCTGTTTTTGGCAATTGCGACTACTGGTTAAAAACTTAAATCTTTAAATAAAGAAATACAGCAACCCTAAAATACAGAAAACTTTAAATCATTAAAAACACAAATAAGATTTAAAAATTTAGTTGTGACAACACAAGCTTACGATTTGAGCCATCCCATCAACTGACCGCTAAGCTGTGTCCATCAACCGCAAACGAGACGACACCATGCGCAACTACGCTCTAACCCTCAACGACGACCTGATCGAAAACCCATCGCCACGCTGTGCGTGCATGGTGGTGCTGGATACCTCTGGTTCGATGAGTGGCGCACCGATTGATCAGCTGAATATCGGTCTACAAAACTTTATCCAGTCGCTGCAAAAAGACGATGTCGCGGCCTGCTCAGTCGAAGTCGGCGTGATTACGGCGGGTGGTCATGTCACCGAACAACTGCCGTTCACCACCGCGATGAATATCGATCAGGTGCAGTCCTTCCAAGCCACCGGCGGCACACCGCTGGGCGAAGCGGTCAGCTTGGCACTGCAAAAGCTAGAGGAACGCAAAAAAACCTACCGCAATGCAGGGGTCGCCTACTACCAGCCGTGGCTGGTGATCATCAGCGACGGCGTGCCGACCGATGCATGGGAACAGGCCGCAGCCCAAAGCCGCCAGCTGTCAGAACAACGCAAGCTGGTCGCGCTGCCGATTGGGGTCGAGAGTGCTGATCTGAATATCTTGGGGCGTTTTTCGGCCAAGCCAGCCAAGTCACTGGATGGCCTCAAGTTTAACGAGTTCTTCGAGTGGCTATCCGCCAGCATGAGCCGTGTCTCTGCCTCAGCATCCACCAGCGCAACGGTACAGCTTGCGCCAACCGATAGCTGGAGCGTGATCTAAACATCGCGTCTCAACATCACGCCGCTGCCTGTCTACACACGGGCGGCGGTCTCCATCGCTGCACGACCTGTCACCACACACATTCGAGGAACACACGATGCAAGCATCATCTTACAGCAAGGTTTTGGATCGCAATGGCGCAGTCAAGCAACTGGGCGCAGAACTGGCACGCGGCGGCGAAGGCACGATTTATCCACTGACCGACCGAGCAGACATACTGGTCAAATGCTACCACGACGATATTTTGCACAAGAACCGCACAACCCTACGCAATAAATTACAAGCGATGGTCGAAGTGCATCAGCAGTTTGGCAACCCAAACCTGAGCTGGCCGCTGTTGTCAGTGTTTAACGGTCAAGGCGAGTGGATCGGCTATGCCATGCGGCGCGTCAGTGGGATCAAGCTGCACTGCTTGGCACATGCCGTCCTGTACAAAAAACACTTTCCCAGCCTGACTCGCGTGGAGCTGGTGCAGATCTTGTTAAATCTGGTCAACCAAGTCGAACAGCTGCACCAGCAGGGCGTGATGATCGGCGACTACAACCTGAATAACTTTTTGTGCGACCCACAGACCTTACAGGTCGGCTTGATCGACTGTGACAGCTATCAGGCGCAGTTGGGTGGCGTGCGCTATCCGTGTCCGGTCGGTAGCCCTGATCTGACCCCGACCGAGCATCACGGCATGAACTATGCCGATGTGGTGCGCAACCCACAGTCTGAGGTGTTTTCACTGGCGATTATCTTGTTTAAGTGCTTGATGCTGGGTCGTCATCCGTATGACGTGGTCGGCGGCGAAGACCCTGTGAGCAATCTGAAAGCGGGTAACTTTCCGTATGGCAAGGGCAATAGCGGCATCCCCAAAGGCGAATGGTACAACATCTGGAGCCATATGCCGTTTCGGCTAAAAAATCTGTTTGTCAGCACTTTTGTCGAAGGGGCGACCGACCCGCAGCAACGCCCGAGTCTGGCCGACTGGAAACAGGCCTTACAACTGTACCAAGCCGAGCTGAACAAGGGCTGGCACGAAACAGCCATGCGTCCAGCGCAGCCTAAGTCATCTGAACGGCGCAGCAATGGCAGCTCACAGCACAGCAACTAAAGCCCAAACAGCTTGAGTACGCCGTACAAACACACAAACACACAAACACACCGATACCAAATCCGCAGGGGAAACACATGAAAGCACCACACAAACAACGCCAGAAAAAAACCGGCAAGTCCAGCAGCGTAACTCGCAAAGTCCACATCGACCGTCAGGCGATTGCGCAAGCCAAAGCCGACGATCTGGCGCGCCTCAGTTCGACGTTAAACACCGCAGACACGCAAACACCCATACCGAGTGCCGAAACGGCCGCTACGGGCATTACAGGCGCATCTAGAGCTATGCAGACCACTGAACAGCTGCTGCATCCTGCCCAAAACGGCATTACGGCGCAGCCAATGGCGGTTCCCGCCACAGAACAACCGACGACTGAATTGCAATCTGAACCGCAACCAGAGCAACAGTCGGCAGACGCACCACAACCGCAGCCGCTGGAGCCACAGCTGCCAGAATGGTGTCACACCACTGGCGAATGGCATGCCTTGGCTGAAGCCGTGGTGGGACTGGCGCACCGTGATGCCAAAGTCGCGCTGCCGTGCCAAGACGCGGCAATCGCGCAAGCAGGTGCACGGCCGCTGCTGATCGCTTGTGATGGTGCAGGCAGTGCCGCAGTGTCTGAGCTGGGGTCGCAGGCGTTGACGGTTGGGCTCAGTCGTTTGGTGCATACGCTTGAAGTGCAGTTTGCGCAGTTGCTGGATCAGTCAGACACGATGGATGATGATTTTGCCCGTCAGATGGTACGCACACTGATGCGACATGCCAAAGGCGTGCTGCAAGATCTGGCCGCACAGTATCGGCGTGAGGTGCGTGATTTTCGTTCGACCGTGCTGCTGGCGGTGATCGGCAAAAAACGCTGGCTCTGGCTGAAAGTCGGCGATGGTGCTGTGGTGATGGAGCGGATCGAGCAACGGCATAGCATGGCGGCTTCGGGTGAGCGGATGACCACACTGCATCCGGTATTGTGCAGCTTAGGCGAGGTGGGCAAGGGTGAGTTTGCCAATCAGACCACCTTCGTCGATGATGCGCTGAACATGAACGATGTGCAGTGGGATCTGTTGCCGAGCGATGGCTTGACCGGTGTGGCGGTGATGAGTGACGGCGCGGCTGAAAAGTTGGTCTCCAACGATGGTCGAACAGTGGCGGGGCTGACCAGTCAGTGGTTTGATTTGTTGCGCCAGCAGGCGTTACGGCGGCGTGATTTGACCCAAGCGTTTTACAGCGAGCGTTTTGTGAAGGGGTCGACGGGGGATGATCGCTGTGTGGCGTTGTTG
>JBBKWW010000091.1:0-8834 GCA_037969155.1 Moraxellaceae bacterium | reverse complement strand
CCACTACTACAATACCGACAGAATCAAGGTTAAACTAAAAGGACTGAGTCCCGTGCAATACAGAACTCAGTCCTTGATAGCCGCTTAATCAACTGTCCAACTTAATGGGGTCAGTTCATACAGGCCGGTTTTTTTGCAATGGGCGATAACTTGATTACTCAGTAACGCTCAGTACTTGTTTAAACAACGCTTTTTGCTCGCTGCTTGGACGTGCAGTTTGCAGTGCCATCAGTTGGCTCATGTCACCAGTGACTTTGATTTTGCCAGTCATGAACGCCTGCATTGCAGCAGCCATATCAAATTCTAAAAAGACTTTACGCAGGGTATCGCCATCCATGGTCAGGGTGGTTTTCGCATCGTCTGCATGACCGCGTTGGATTTTACCAGCAGCCAAAGCCATAGCAACATCACCTGATGGGGTGCCATTGACGTTCATGTTTAATGCCAAACCAGCTAGCGCAGGTGGTAGGTTCAAATCACCCGCTTCGGCGGTTAAAGTGTCAACGGTATCAAACCATTCATTGCTCAAAAAAGCAGGCATGTTTATTCCTCTGTTAAAATCATAGGCCGCGACTCATCGGGCACAAACGGTGCTGGCCACATCACACACGGCACAACCGCCGATCCATGTGACGAGAGCAACATGTCGAGACCGATTTATAGCAAACCTGATCAATGCATCACATGGCACAAACCTCCTTTTACCAGAAAATTCCTGATCAGATACACTATTTTTTAAAAACTTTGCAATAAACTGACAATACAGATGCAATACACCGCAAAAGATTTTAAAATAGGCCACATTTTGTGTGTGCAGGCGATGCACCTCTGTTGTATCGCAGGTGAGACATGGTGCTGCTAACTTACATCTTGCTTGGCGACCATGGTCACTCATGATCCTAATATCGCCATATTCTTCAATGTATGTCGATCTTTTCGATCATCGCCGTACCGCTTGAAGTCCATCTACTGCAACGTTTTTTGCTGTTGCGGCTTTTAAGGAGCCCGTGCATGAGTCACTCTACATCTGGCCTCGCCCCCGTGAAATACGAAACCGAACTGATTCGGCTATTTACCATTATGACAGTGGTGTGGGGCATTGTTGGCATGGGACTTGGTGTTTTTATCGCCTCCCAACTGGCTTGGCCTGCGCTGAACTTCGATATCGAATGGCTCAGCTTTGGTCGACTACGCCCACTACACACCAACGCCGTGATCTTCGCTTTTGGCGGTTGTGCGTTATTCGCAACGTCCTACTACATCGTCCAGCGCACTTGCCAGACCGAGCTATTTGCACCACGCTTGGCATGGTTTACCTTTTGGGGTTGGCAAACGGTGATTGTCGCGGCCGTGCTGACCTTACCCTTTGGTCTGACCTCTGCCAAAGAATACGCCGAACTCGAATGGCCGATTGATATCTTAATCGCGACCGTCTGGATTTCGTATGGTGTGGTGTTCTTCGGGACGCTGATCAAGCGTCGCACTTCGCATATTTATGTCGCCAACTGGTTCTTTGCCGCGTTTATTATCACGATTGGGCTGCTGCACATCGTGAATAGCTTGGCTGTTCCAGTCAGTGCATTTAAATCATATTCGTTATTTTCTGGCGCGACTGATGCGATGGTGCAATGGTGGTACGGTCATAATGCAGTCGGCTTTTTCCTGACTGCGGCCTTTTTGGGCATGATGTACTATTTTATTCCAGTACAAGCGGGTCGTCCGGTCTACTCATATCGATTGTCGATTGTCCATTTTTGGGCGTTGATCGCTTTATATATGTGGGCAGGTGCACACCATTTACATTACTCAGCACTGCCTGATTGGACACAGTCACTTGGCATGGCGTTTTCATTGATTCTATTCGCGCCAAGTTGGGGTGGCATGATCAATGGTGTAATGACCTTGTCGGGTAGCTGGGATCGCCTACGTACCGATCCAGTGATGCGCTTCTTGGTGGTGGCACTATCGTTTTATGCCATGTCGACCTTTGAAGGGCCGATGATGTCGATTAAAACCGTCAATGCGCTGTCGCACAATACCGACTGGACCGTCGGTCACGTTCACTCTGGCGCACTCGGCTGGGTCGGCATGATCACTATCGGCTCCTTGTATGTGTTGATTCCACGCCTGTGGGATCGCCAGTCCATGTACTCAACCAAGCTGATCAATGTGCATTTCTGGCTGGCGACCGTCGGCGTACTGTTCTACATCGTCTCGATGTGGATTTCAGGGATTACCCAAGGCTTGATGTGGCGTGCGACCAACCCTGATGGCACTCTCACGTATAGCTTCGTCGAAAGTGTAGTTGCCTCGCATTGGCCCTATGTGGGACGGGCATTTGGTGGACTGTTGTACCTATCTGGCATGTTCTTCATGGCCTACAATTTGTACATGACTATTAAGTCGCCAGTGACTGCTGAAGACGCCAAAAAATCGACTGTAACGGCCTGAGGAGATTGACTGATGGCAGGTACTCCACATGAAGTGGTTGAAAAAAATACCGGTCTGTTGATGGTATTGATTGTGGTGGCAATTAGCTTTGCGACCTTGGTTGAGATTGTGCCCTTGCTGTTTGATAAGCGCGTCAATACGCCTGTGCCAGGCATGACACCGTGGACAGCACTGGAGCTTGAAGGCCGTGACGTGTATATCCGTGAAGGTTGCCACGTCTGCCACACCCAAATGGTACGTCCACTCCGCGCCGAAACTGAGCGTTATGGTGCGTATTCACGTGCGGGTGAATCCGTATGGGATCACCCGTTTTTGTGGGGCTCTAAGCGGACTGGACCAGACTTGGCGCGTGTTGGGCAAAAATACTCAGACGCATGGCAAACTGGACATTTGATTGATCCACGTAGCCTCGTGCCAGAATCGGTGATGCCCGGCTATCCACACTTGGCGAAGACCACGCTGAATGCGGAAACAACGCAGCAAAAAATGCGCTTATTCCGTGACCAGTTCGGTGTTCCTTACACAGATGCTAATATCGAGGCAGCCATAGACACGGTGCAAGGTCAGACTGAACTGACCGCACTGGTTGCGTATCTACAGCAGCTTGGCACAGTCATGCAAGGTCAGCGCTAATGAACGCCGTGACCTTGCAAGCCATCGCAACGGTAGCTGCATTCGCCGCATTTATTGGCGTGTGTTGGTGGGCTTACTCGCCCACTAACCGTAAACGCTTCGAACAAGATGCTGATATTGCCATCCAGACCGATCCTTTAAACCCAAAGGCTAATCCGTCTGATATTAAATCAAGAGAGAAACCACAATGACCGATTTTTGGAGTTGGTGGGTCGCACTACTGTCTATCGGCTGCTGGCTGTTCGTCACTGGCACGCTGATTTTTGTGCTCAAAATGCGTCCGACCCTTGAGGAAGATGGCACGACGGGGCACGTCTATGACGGGATTAAGGAATACGATAAGCCGATGCCACGTTGGTGGTTGGCCGTATTCTGGATGAGTATTGTCTGGGCCGTGTTTTATGTCTTGCTGTACCCGTCGTTGGGCAACTGGAAAGGCATTGCCACCGTTGAGCAACTTGACGGCACCAAGGTTCACTGGACTGCGGTCAATGAGATGGAAGCGGATTACGCCAAAAACAACCAAGTGTTTTTGGATAATTTTGAAAAACGCTTTGCAGGAATGTCAGTACTTGAACTGTCGGATGATCCACGCGCCCTTAAAATCGGCCAATCACTGTTTCGCCAAAACTGCGCTGTCTGTCATGGCAGTAACGCGCGCGGTGCAGCGGGTTTCCCAAATCTAACCGACAATGACTGGTTATATGGCGGCAAACCTGAAAACATCGTCGAAACCCTGACCAAAGGGCGTATTGCTGGCATGCCAGCATGGCAAGAAAAACTCGGTGAGTCTGGCGTCCGTGCTGCTGCCGAATATGTCATGTCGATTTCGGGTCGTGGTGGCTTAAACAGTGCATTGGTCGCCGAAGGTACTGATCTGTTTAAGAAAAACTGTTCAGTCTGTCACGGTGCGAATGGTGCTGGCAATCCAGCATTAGGTGCACCCAATCTGACCGATAGCATCTGGCTGTATGGTGGCGACCGATCAACCATTCAGCACACGTTACGCTATGGCCGTGCCGGTGTGATGCCAGTCTTTGCTGATAAACTCGGTGAAGAACGTATCCAATTGGTCGCAGCTTACGTCTATCAGTTGTCAAAACGTTAAGTCGATGTTCAACAACTGATTCAAAGAACCGTCTGCTACGCAGGCGGTTTTTTTCTGATATGTAGCATCATCAAAACCACTCAACCCAAGCACCCAATCCAGCTTATAATACAAAAGTGTTAACTGTTTTTTTGAATGGTTAACTGCTTACTTCGTCTCTGCTGCATCATTGATGCACGTCTCGAATCCACTCGCCTTTTTTAGCCAATGGCCTGATGACATGAGCGATAAAATCCCCGTCCACAACCTTGCAAACTCCCCTTCTGGCGTGAACACCCATCATCCGAACAATAGCAAACCTGCCAAGATTCAAACCAAGCTCATTACCGGCTTTTTTCAAAACATCCGAACCACCAGCATGTACGCGCTGATGGCATTGTTTGTGCTGCTGCCGTTTTTACGTTGGGATGAGCGACAGGCGTTGTTATTTGATATTCCACATCGACAATTTTATGTATTTGGCCTGACGTTCATGCCGCAGGATTTATTCTTGTTGTCATGGATTTTTATCATGGCGGCCTTTGCGCTGTTCGTGGTGACGGTGTTGGGTGGACGCGTGTTTTGTGGCTATAGCTGCCCACAAACGATTTGGGTTAATTTATTCATGCGGGTCGAAAAACTATTCGAAGGTGAGCGTCACCAACGGGTTCGCATGGATAAAGCGCCACTCTCCATCAGTAAAATCTGGCGTAAGCTGGCCAAACACAGCGTTTGGCTGTTGATTTCGCTGCTCACCGGTTTGACCTTTATCAGCTATTTTGCGCCTGTTGAAAGTCTGTATGGCAGTTGGGCATGGTTTAGTGTGGCAGGATTCTCGCTGCTGCTACCTGATCTAGGCACGTGGCAGCTGTTTTTTATTGGTTTGTTTACCGTGGCCACGTATTTAAATGCGGGCTGGATGCGTGAGCAGATGTGCTTTCAAATCTGTCCATATGGTCGCTTCCAAAGCGTAATGTTTGATCGTGACACCCTCATCGTGTCGTATGATGTCGAACGCGGTGAGCCACGCGGTTCGCGTAAACGCAGTGCCGAAAAAACCGATCAACTCGGCGACTGTATCGACTGTGATTTATGCGTGCAAGTCTGCCCGACGGGTATTGATATCCGTAATGGCCTACAGATGGAATGTATCCAATGTGCGGCCTGTATCGATGCCTGTGATAGCGTGATGGATCGTATGCAATACCCACGCGGCTTGGTACGCTACACCACCGAGCGCCAACTGGTCGAGAAACAAAAAACTCACTGGTTACGCCCGCGCCTCATCGGTTATGCCGCAATGCTAGCACTGATGCTGGGACTGTTTGTGTGGGTACTAGCAGCACGTGTGCCACTACAGCTCGAAGCGATGCGTGATCGCAATCAGATGTATAGGCTGAACAATGAGGGCTTGATTGAAAATTCGTTTAATCTGAAAATCACCAACAAGACCCAGCAAGAACAAACCTATCGCTTATCACTGAGCGCGCCCAATGGCATTCGATTGGATATGCGTCGTACTGAAGTAATTCTCGAAGCTGGTGAAATTTATGAGCTACCAGTGACCGTGATCGGCGATCCAGCACGTGTTAGCCAGAGCGATGTTTCGATTAGCTTCCGTGTACAAGGGGTGACCGATAGCAGTCTATCGGCGACGGTCGAAAACCGCTTCCGCGCCCCCACTGCCAAAGAACGAGTGGCCGCACGCCGTGCTGCTGAAGGAGGATTTTAACAATGTCTACTAATCCACAAAACACCACTATCAACAGTAAGCCGTGGTACAAGCACCCGCATCTGTGGCTCGTCATTTGCTTACCCATCCTGTCTATCGCCGTCAGCTTGACGTTTGCCCGAACTGCATTTTTAAATAAATCTGATGTGGTGCGTGATGATTGGTATATGGACGGCAAAGCCTTAGAGCAGGATATGTCACGCGATACAGCAGCAGCAGCGGCTAATCTACATGCCAAAATCAGCATAAGTCCGCAAGGGCAGATCGATGTCTTACTGAGCCATGCCCCGAATACCGCGATTCCACCGCAATTGGACTTGTATTTTTTTCATCCCATCAAATCTGAAAAAGATCATAAAGTCAGTCTAAAGCGGCTTGAAGATGGGCATTTTCAGGGCAAACTGGATGAAGATCAGCTGAAACCAAGTCACTACTACGTCGAGTTGGATGGGCATTTGTGGCGGCTCAGCAGTCGCATTGAATTGCCGATTGCCACATTTGAGCTTGCCCCCATCGCGGTGGTATCAGCCGAAATCGTGGCCAACCGTCGCTAATCACACGGCGGGGGTGCTATCCGCAGCCTGCCGCTGGCGACGGCAACGCTCTGAGCAATAGCGCACCTCCTCCCAGCAGTGTTGCCATTTTTTACGCCAGACAAATGGCCGCAGGCACACCACGCAGGTTTTTTGAGGTAGATGCAACTTGCGGTGTGTCATGCCGACCTCACTATGCCAAAGTAATATTCAGCACATCTAAACGATTCTTCAGCGTCTCAGCATCCACTGCATCTGGTCGAGTGATCTGTAGCGCCTCAAAATCAAACAGCTCCCGATCAGCCAACTGTGACGGTGCGACGTTTTGTAACGCGCCAAAAATACTGGCCAACCGCTTCGGATATTGCTGATCCCATTCGCGCAGCATCTGATTGATTTTGGCACGTTGCAGGTTTTCTTGGCTGCCACATAAGTTACACGGAATAATCGGAAATTCGCGTAGCTGTGCATACTGGATAATATCTTTTTCTTCGACATAGGCCAGCGGACGAATCACCATATTACGGCCATCATCTGACAACAGCTTCGGCGGCATCGACTTAATGCTGCCGCCATGAAACAGATTTAAGAAAAACGTCGCCAGCAAATCATCCCGATGATGGCCTAACGCGACTTTGGTCGCGCCAATTTCCTCCGCAAACCCATACAGTGAGCCACGCCGCAAGCGCGAACACACCGCACAAAATGTTTTGCCTTCAGGGGTGAGTTGCTTCACGATGCTATAGGTATCTTTTTCCAAAATATAATGCGGCACCCCGCGCGCACTCAGATAATTTGGCAAAATATCTTCTGGAAAATCTGGCTGCTTTTGGTCGAGGTTAACCGCCACAATCTCAAACGTAATCGGCGCGATTTTTTGTAGTTGCAACAAAACATCCAGTAGCGTGTAACTGTCTTTGCCACCGGACACACAGACCATCACCCGGTCGCCATCTTCGATCATGTTGAAGTCACGAATGGCATGACTCACCTGACGGCGCAGCTTTTTTTGTAGCCGATTAATATCGGTGGTGATCGGTGCAGTCGACAGTTCAAGCACGGGCGATATAACTGCCTCAGCATCCACTGGCCGAAATATATTGACAGAATCCACCACAGCCCCACCCCAATGACTTATAAACAAGGGACGAAATTCTACCCGAATTTAGCAGTGATCTCGACAGTTGATTGATTCACCCAGCAAATGAGTACAGGATGCAAGCCATTTTGGTGGATTTATTTGAAAAATAATCGTGTAACTGGCTTGACTTTTAAATCGGCCAACAACGACAGCCATTTACAAAGTTGTCCACAAAAACTGTGGATAAGTCTGTGGATAACTCAATACTTGACATCATTTTGCAATGTGATAGCAAGGCTTTAGCTTAGATTGTACGTTTTTTAACCTGCGAATTATAACGATAAAAATCAGCAACTTAAAAAAATCAACATTCGTTTTTGGATTTTTTTTAATTTTTTTTGCATAAACGGTCATTAAAACGACATCTAATCGTCATATGGTCAAAAAACAACCGTCGTCTGTCGAAAAATCAGCCAGCTTAGGATCAACACAGCCCTTGTAGTCTGCCCGATGTTTGCTAAACTAGGCGCATCGGATACACAATAGAACAAGGATCATAGCAATGCAGCGATTGGATCAGTCAATTTTGTGGCAGCGCCTGTTCATCACCTGTATTGGTATTTCCAGTTTGAGCCTCACCAGCACCTTTAGTCATGCTGAGACCATTCGTAAAATCACCACTGACGGCAGTATTACCCTGACCAATACCAGCGGCCGCACTGCACGCCGTTCGAATCACTCAAGTAACTCAAGTGGCAACGGCCAATACGCCTATATCATGCAAAACGACAGTGGCGAAAACCTACTGACCAATGTCACACGCCGTTCTGAATCGGATCGCTTTAATAACTATGATCGACAAGTTAAAAAAACTTTTTATGCTGAAAGTAATATTCACCAATACAAAGACTTTGGCAGCACTGAAGCCGCTGTGTCTCCTAGCAGTAGCGGCAATAAAAACGCCTTTGATGCACTGATCGCTGATGCAGCAGCGCGGCATCGAATTGATCCAGGCCTGATGAAAGCCATCATGCATACTGAGTCTGGTTTTAATGCGAATGCCCGCTCACCGGTCGGTGCACAAGGCCTCATGCAACTGATGCCAGCAACCGCACGCCGCTTTAACGTGACTGACGCATGGAACCCTGCACAAAATATCGAAGGCAGTGCCAAGTATATTCGTTGGTTATTGACTCGCTTTAATGGTCGAATTGATCATGTTCTTGCAGGTTATAACGCGGGCGAAGGTAACGTGGATAAATATGGCGGCATCCCGCCCTTCCGCGAAACTCAAGACTATGTACGGCGCGTGCTGAG
>JBBKWW010000090.1:0-5385 GCA_037969155.1 Moraxellaceae bacterium | reverse complement strand
TGATCTCTGCCACCAATTGCGTCAGGCTATATGAATGCCCAAAAAGCTAGTGTCCAAAAAATAGCGCCCGAAAGCCACCCAATAGCAAGCCGATCATGCCACCGACCACCACGCCATTGATGCGGATCATGTGCAGATCTGCACCGACCTCGGATTCGATTTTATCGACCATAAACTGAGTATCCCACGCCTCAATCTGCTCCCGAATATAGTCGATCACCGTATTGGCGTAGCGCTCTGCCGCATATTCGGCCAGCAGTGCCAATTCATGATTGATCGCACCACGCACCACTGGATCGTGTGTTAACTGTGCGCCAATGCGCTGGGTGAGTCCTTCGATATTGATGCCGATGGCGGAGGACTGACTTTCAAGGTCATCAATAATCGCTTGGCGGATGCTATTGATCACATGCATCACGAAGCCAGTCATGGTTGGGTTATGAATCAAGTCCTGCTTCATGCTTTCGAGTTGTTTCGATTCTTCCGACGCATCGTCTTGCAAGGCCAGCATCCATTGGCTGATTGACTGGTTAATCATCAGACGAATTGGGTGTTCAGGATTGGCTTGCAGTTGTCGCAGTGTACGGATAATGCCATCAATGGTTTGTTTTTTTAGGTCAAAGCCTAGCAGCGACACGCCACGCGATAAATAACCAATCAATCCTGTTTCATCCAGCACTTTTTGTACGATTTTACGGGTTTGTAATGGGTGACGGCTGATCCAGTTATCCACGGTATCAAGTGAGAGTTGAATCACATCATGGTGAATCTGGTTGTCGAAAATCGCTTGCAAGGTACGGGCAATCGGTTGATTGAGTGGCGTTTGATTCACCCAATCGATCAGGTTGCTCTGTAAAAAAACTTCGATATCACGGTTTTGGAAAATCCGCAGCACACGCGGGGTGAGGCGTTGTAGTTCATGGCTGATCAGGTGTGCATTGGCCGGTTGTGCCAGCCAGTGTGCGACATGCTGCATGATGTCGCGCTGTTCGATCTTTTGGCGAATGATCTGTGGTGCAAGGAAGTTCTCTTGCACAAAACGCCCCATTGAATCAGCAATGCGGGCTTTATTGCGCGGGATAATTTCGGTATGGTCACGGATCAGCTTCGGCATCGGAATGCCTTTAAACGGATTGCGAAACAGCACTGTGATGGCATACCAATCGGCCAACCCACCGATCATGCCAGCCTCTGCACCCGTGGCAAGGATATTCAGCCAGACCTGCTGTTGTGGCCAGATTTTCATACAGACCAAGATGACGAGCCAGAGTACGGCCATCATGATCAACAGGAGGGTGGCGCGGCGTTTATTACGTTGAAGCTCGTTATACTGGGCGTGTGTTGCAGAAATTGTATTCACAGTGCTGACAACATCAGTGGCTAATCTTGGCCTTGATCATGACCTAAGCAGCGGTCGCTGGGAAGTACATGGTGATCGTGGGTCGGCTCTAGATCTGCTGAGTTGATGATTTTGGCCAACAATTTTTTAGTCAACCCTCTGTGCGGTATTCGCACAGGATAGAACGTGGAAGGATGTATATGAGTCAATCGGTGCAGCAAACCCAGCCAGTCGTCAGCTGGCCAGCCCTGACCGCGGACTTGCCGCTGTTACCGATTGCGGCGGGTGAGCGGCGTTGGTTGGGTCGGCTCAGTGGTGCATTGCCCGCATTGTTGTTAGCGCAATTGGCGCAGGCACAGCCGCATGCGCCGGTGGTGATGTGGGCGCGCGACTTGGTGCAGGTGAGTCTATTAGAACAAGAATTAGCGTTTTTTGGCGTGAAAGCAGCGGTGTTCCCAGACTGGGAAACCTTACCGTATGACCGCTTGTCACCGCATCATGACATCGTGTCGGAGCGGTTGGCGTTACTCTCAAACATGCCAAAATCCGGCGTGATTGTACTGGCGATCAGCACCTTGGCGCAGCGGGTTGCACCACCGTCGTGGCTGCTGGGACAGCATTTTCAGATCATTAAAGGCCAAAGCTTTAACCCAGAACAGCAACGGCAGCGGCTCAGTCGTGCCGGTTATCGGGCAGTCGATACCGTGTTTGAGGCCGGTGAATATGCGCTGCGCGGTAGTCTGATGGATATCTTTCCGATGGGGCAGCACGTGCCGATTCGGATTGAGTTGTTTGATGATCAGGTCGAGTCGTTGCGGCAGTTTGATCCCGAAACGCAGCGCACCTTGCCAGACGGTCAGCTTGAGCAGTTTGTGCTGCTGCCAGCACGGGAGTTTCCGCTGATCGATGGGCGTGGCACGTTTCGGGCGCGATTTGCTGAGATGTTCCCTGACATCAGTCCGCGTCGCGTCTCGATGTATCAAGACGTGCTGGATGGGATTGCCGCGACTGGTTTGGAGTAATATCAGCCGTTGTTTTTTGAGCAGGATGAATTTATCAGCGGTGGCACGCTGTTTGATTATTTGCCCAGTAACAGCCTGATGGTCACGGATGAACAGATCGAAAGTCAGCTTGGCCAGTTTTGGGATGAGCTGAATCGGCGTTATGAAGATCGTCGCCATAACCTTGAACAGCCGATTGTGCCGCCGAATGAGTTGTTTATGGGGGTGAATGAGCTGTTTGGTCGGCTCAAGGCGTTTGGCCGCTTGGTGGTCGCTGCCGATGCAGTTGCGCCGCGTGCTGGGGCGTTTAACCTCAATAGTGCACTGCCGCCTTTACTACCAATCGATCATCGGGCGACTGAGCCGTTGGCCGCGTTGCAACAGTTTACTGAGCAGTTTAACGGTCGGGTGTTGTTGGTGGCGGAGAGTGCCGGTCGGCGCGAAAGCCTGCGTGACTTGCTACGGTCAGGTTTTGCTGATGTACCGGTGGTGGCGAGCTTTGCCGAGTTTGCGGCCGATCACAGTCGGCTGGCCTTGGCGACTGCGCCACTATCACGCGGGGTTTTGTTACCCGATCAGTTTGCTTTAATTACCGAAAATCAACTGTTTGGGCAGCGGGTGATTCAGCCGCGTCGGCGCAAGACCAGCGAGGTTTCGGAAGAGTTTTTGGTCAAAAGCTTGGCCGAACTCTCCATCGGTGCGCCAGTGGTGCATATTGACCAAGGGGTCGGGCGTTATGGTGGGTTGGTCACGCTAGAGATTGATCAGCAGACCCACGAATTTTTGCAGATTGATTATGCCGCCAGCGCCAAGATCTATGTGCCGGTTGCTAATTTGCACCTGATCAGTCGCTACAGTGGCGGTGATCCCGATCATGCGCCACTGCATAAACTCGGCGGCGACGCGTGGGGCAAGGCCAAGCGTAAAGCGTTAGAAAAAATCCATGATGTCGCGGCTGAACTGCTGAATATCCAAGCGCGACGGCAAGCACGGGCGGGGATTAGCTTCGAGGTTGATCTGCATGCCTATGATCTATTTGCGGGTCAGTTTCCGTTTGAGGAAACCTTAGATCAGGCCAATGCGATTGCCGCGACGATTGCCGATATGCAAGACCCTAAACCGATGGATCGCTTGGTCTGTGGCGATGTCGGTTTTGGTAAAACCGAAGTGGCAATGCGGGCGGCGTTTGTGGCGGTGCATGCCGGACGACAGGTGGCGGTATTGGTGCCGACCACGTTGCTGGCACAGCAACATGAGGAAAATTTCCGTGATCGGTTTGCCGATTGGCCGATTCGAGTTGAGGGGATTTCACGTTTTGGCAGTAAAAAAGAACAACAGCAAACCTTAGAAGATCTGTCGGCCGGTAAAGTCGATATCATTATCGGTACGCATAAACTGCTGCAAACCGGCGTAAATTTTAGCAATCTGGGTCTGATGGTGGTCGATGAGGAGCATCGGTTCGGGGTGCGTGATAAAGAAAAAATCAAGGCGCTGCGCTCCGATGTCGATATGCTGACGCTGACCGCGACCCCGATCCCGCGTACCTTAAACATGGCGTTTTCGGGCATGCGTGACCTGTCGATTATTGCCACGCCACCGGCGCGACGTTTGGCGATTAAGACCTTTGTGATGGAGCGCACCAATGCGACTTTAAAAGAGGCAATTTTGCGCGAGTTGCTGCGCGGTGGGCAGGTGTATTTTCTGCATAATGAAGTGGATACGATAGAGCGTGCCGCTGAGGAATTACGTAATTTAATCCCTGAAGCACGCGTCGCGGTGGCGCACGGGCAAATGCGCGAGCGTGATCTTGAGCAGGTGATGCAGGCGTTTTATCACAAGCAGCATAATATTTTGGTCAGTTCGACCATCATCGAAACCGGTATTGACGTGCCGAATGCCAACACCATTATCATCGAACGCGCCGATAAACTCGGGCTGGCGCAGTTGCATCAGTTGCGTGGTCGGGTCGGCCGTAGTCACCACCAAGCCTATGCGTACCTGCTGGTGCCGTCGATTAAATACCTGAAAGGCGATGCCGAAAAACGTCTTGATGCGATTCAACGCGCGTCAGATTTGGGTGCGGGGTTTATTTTGGCGACTGAGGATTTAGAGATTCGTGGCGCGGGTGAGTTACTCGGTGAGGAGCAAAGCGGTAACATGCAGGCGATTGGTTTTAGCCTGTATATGGAGATGCTGGAGCGGGCGACCAAAGCGATTAAAAACGGCAAAGCCCCGAATCTGGATGCGCCGCTCAGTCTGACCTCCGAAATCAATCTGCATTTACCGGCGCTGATTCCCGATGATTATCTCGGCGATGTGCATCAACGCTTGTTGTTTTATAAGCGCATCAGTGGCGTGAGCAGTGAAGCGGCGCTGAGTGAGATTCGGATTGAGATGATTGATCGGTTCGGCATGTTGCCGACGGCGGCGCAGCAGTTGTTCGAGGTGCATCGAATTCGGGTGATGGCGGAGCGCTTGGGGATTGCTAAAATCGACATGAATCTGGCCGGTGGTTGGTTGGAGTTTAATCAAGATACGCCGGTCGAGGCTGGGTTGTTGATTCGGTTGTTGCAGTCGCAGCCGCAGGTATTTCGGATGGAAGGGGCGCTGAAGTTGCGGGTCAGTCTGGCCACGACTGAGTATGCTGAGCGAATTAAGTTGGTTTTGGGGTTGCTGAAGCAGTTGGCGGGTAAAGACCCGATAGTACCGATTGCACTGAAAGCCAGTGAGTCGTCGATCTTAAAGCCGACCTATTCACATAGCACTCAGCCCGCTGTAAAGCCGAAAAAGCGGCGTTAGTGTGAGCGAGTCAAATGATGCCCAGTTCTATATGGTAGTTTCTGAGTGTGGTAAAGCGGTAGCCCGATCCTGCTAAGATATTGCGATCTGATTTTTGGATCGCAAAAATATACCTTTCCACATATTTCTCAAAGCTTTGAGTAATGAAATGTGCCTTGTCCTTGAGCTTTTCATGTTCCTGTCGTGGGATTTTGAAAACTTCATTCGAGATGTATTCTTGTTTTGTGATCAGTAGGGCTTTGGAAA
>JBBKWW010000089.1:0-17370 GCA_037969155.1 Moraxellaceae bacterium | reverse complement strand
GCAGCAATAGATCATTACTGCCTTCGCCTTGGCGTAATAGGCGAATTTTTTGGGCAGCTTGATCACTAAGAGTAATGGCAGGAGCGTTCATGACGGGTGTTCCTCGACTTGACTGCCATTCGTGCAAGTTCGAATGGCCACTCTACTTTAACACATTCTATGCGTCAGACGCATCGACTCTCAGCAGGCTGGTTACGCTGTTTACTCGTCGTTCAGGCTACATTCGTAGTTGGTTGGCTCAATCTTACAGCGCACTCGCTTGAGTAACGACATCATGGTCTTGTCATAAGTACCATCTTTGGTCAGCATGATACGAGATTCGCGCATGAGCTTTTGATAACCAGGCTTATCTGATTCAGGCACGTCCATCCAGTATTTATCAGCAATTTCCTTTTCGGACTGATTGACATAGTTATAAGCGGTTTGTAGTTGTGAGGCGACGTATTCACGGATTTTTTGGTTAGCTGCTGGATTATCAAACTTTTTACGATTGACCACCAAGGTTGCCGTCACTTGCAACAGTGGAAACCGCACGACTGCTCCACGCGTGTTGCCCTCAGCATCCGTCATACCACGATGTAACTCTAGCGGTTTAAAAATCACCGCAGGCCCTGCAATGATATCGACCTGTTTGTTATTAAACGCGCCTGCGATGGTGGCTAGATCAACAGAAACCGGCTGCGCACCGATTTGTTGCACTAACTTGGCTTGTGAGCGATCAAAATCTAATACGGCTATTTTTTTGCCAGCGGCTTTAGCCAGGGTATTGATACTACGGTCGTTCACCATAATATAGGCTGCACCTAGTGGAATCATGCCGACCACTTCGTAGTCTAAATTAACCATATACTTGGCCATTTCTGGACGGGCTAGCATCTGTAATACCGCAGATAAATGCTTGTAGCTGGGCACTGAACCGATTGAGTCAAGCGAACCGGTAAACCCATTAAATTGGCGCGCACGCAAGGTACTCATTGCCGCTGCGTCACACTGTCCGGCTTTAAAGTCTTCTGCAACGACGGCTTCATTGGTATATACCTTGAGCTCAACCGGCTTGGTGATGCCAAATTTTGGCATCTGTAGCACGTAGTCTTTGGCGAAGCCATAGGCATCACCACGAGTCCCCAATGGGTCATAAATACAGAGTAATAATTTATCGCTGGCCTGACTGATTGAGGAGAGCAGCGCGATGCTTAAACCCGTCAGTAATGCGGCGACTCGAGTGTTGTTGTTATTCATGCTGTGCTCCAACAGAAAGGGATGCTATGTCCTGCTCACGGATTGCCAGATGAGGCTGAGCAGATATCTGCCCTACCATACTATAGTCGTCTGAGTAGCCCTATGACTTCAGCAACCCACTTCGCTTGCTCATATTGTCAAAAAGCCCGTATCAACGGGCTTTTTGAGATCAATCAAAATACATCAGGAACATTATTCGTCTTTAAGTGCACACTCAAAGCTTGATGGGTTTTGCTGACAACGTACACGCTTCAGCAATGACATCATTTTGGTGTTGTAGAAGCCTTCTTTGGTCAAGCTGATTCGTGCTTCACGCATCAGTTTAATATAGCCGACTTGGTCGTTAGCTGGAATTTCCATCCAGTATTTAGATGGAATCTCTTTTTCGGTTTTTTCAACAAGATCCATGGTACGAGGTAGCTGAGAAGTCACCCACTCACGGCTTTTTTGACCATAACCTGCTGGAAATTTATTTTGACGAATAATAATATTACCCGTCACTTGCAAAATCGGGAACTTGACAATTGCGCCTTTTGAACCCAAACCTTTATGCAGTTCGAGTGGCTTAAAAGCAATTGCTGGTGCACCAACAATGTCTACCTGACCGTTGTTGAACATGCCACCAAACGTGGTGATGTCGGCAGAAACAGGCTGTGCACCTACACGCTGTACCATACGTGCTTGGGCTTTATCATAATCCAGTACAGCGATTTTTTTACCCGCTGCCTTGGCAAGGGTGTTGATGCTGCGATCATTGACGAACAAGTATGCTGAACCCATTGGCAGTACACCGGCGACTTCATAACCACTTTGTACCATGTCATCCGCTAGTTGTGGACGTGACACCAGCTGCATGATGGCACGGGCAGCCGTATTAGAAGGCACAGCACCAATTGCATCGATTGAACCCACAAAGCTATTAAACTGACGGCCACGCATGCCGGTCAGTGACACTGCATCACATTGGCCAGCTTTGAAATCTTCTGCGGCAACACGCTCATCGGTATATGGTTTTAAAGTCACTTTCGCGCCCCAGCCATTGGCGGCGAGTGCATAGTCTTTCATCATGGTGTAAACATCACCAGAGGTACCTAACAAGTCAAATACACAAACGACCTGTGCTTGGGCATTATTCGCAGATACAGCGAGTGTGGCAGCTGCCATCGCCATCGCAATTTTGGTTTTCATCAGCATCATCCTAACTGTCGATAGATCGGGGATTAGAGTATATATTCTAACTAAGATTACCAATAAGCCAAAATGTTTTGTCGGTTTATTACACTATAGTCTGGTTAATTTTGTGCATTTTTAATGCAGAATCTCCGAATTCGTGCAGAACTTCACCCTGTGGGAGCTGGATAAAGCAGATGATGCTGAGTTTTCTCTAAAGAGAAAATGGATGTTTTTTGCCACAGAACCTCAAACGCAACCTGTGCAGGTACAGCTTGAGTCGGGTTATTTTTTCTAAAAATGGATCGTGGGCACTGATAACCCCAGCTTAAACAGATTGAGAGATGTATAGCGATAGTGCCTGAGTATGACGGGTAGTAAAGCGACGTCGGGCAACCATGATGGTATGCCCTACGTGTTGAATCTCATCTTATGACATGAAAAATTGAATCGGTCAGGCTTATTCGTCCTTCAAGCTACATTCAAAACTGTTCGGATTTTGGGCGCAACGGATGCGCTTGAGCAGTCTCATCATCTTAGGGTTATACAATCCTTTCTTGGTCATGTTCACTCGTCCTTCACGCATTAAACGAGTATACCCAACATAATCATTAGCAGACATCGGTATCCAAAGCTTCTCTGGAATGTCGGCCTCCATGCGCTCCACCCAATCCATCACCCTTGGTAGTTGGGACACGGCCCATTCACGGCTTTTTTGACCAAAACCCTCTGGAAATTTAGTTCGATCGATAATAATATTAGTCGAGACATGTAATAAAGGAAAACGTACAATCCCACCACTTGTGCCTAGACCTTTGTACAATTCCATCGGTTTAAAGGCCATCGCTGGCGCACCGATGATATCCACTTGGCCATTATTGAACATACCACCAAACGTATTCACATCCGCTTGAATGGGTTGCATGCCATGCCATTGTGCGATGGTGAACTGGCTATGATCATGCTCCAATACTGCAACTTTTTTGCCTGCCATTTTTGTGATGGTATCAAATTTACGATCTTTCAGCATCAAATAGGCTGCGCCTAGTGATAATACGCCTGCAACCTCATACTTCCCCTCCACCATATCACGGGCTAATTGCGGATGCGCCATGAGACGCATGACTGCCATGGCTGTGGCATTGGAAGGAACTGCGCCAAAGGCGTCGATTGATCCAGTAAAGCTGTTGAATTGACGCCCACGAATCCCTAGGAAGAATACGGCATCACATTGGCCTGCTTTAAAATCCTCGGTCGCAACCCGTTCATTCGTGTAGGCGCGTAATTGAATATCGGCACCCCAACGCTGAGCAGCAATGGCATAATCACGCATCAAGGCAAACATATCACCTGATGTACCCTGCATATCAAATACGCACATGGTTTGTTTGGCATGCGCACTATTCACTGCAAACATAGAAGCCGTGGCAAAAATTAGCGCTATGCTTTGCCGAACGATAACCTTGATCTTCCTGATCATCTTGATCCTCCTCATCATCTCGACTTGAATACACTGCCCATGATCCACACATGCGGCTCAGCATAGATTACACCATATTCTCTACAAGAAAACGAAAAAACCAAGGCGTTATTTCCAGCGATTGAGAGGGATGACCAGACGCTTACGACTCATTATTGGCTGAGATTTCCTGTCAATAGTGATTGGGAATTGCTTGCTCAAGGCACTCAATCGTTTCAATCGCGAGCGGCGTTCGGCTGGCTGCCCACTCACGATTTTGCTGTACCAGTAACTTCACTGGTTTCATAGCGCCAAACTGCTTACAATCGTGCGTCTTTTTTGACTATTAACTTGAGGTATTGCTGTGATTCAACTGCAAGATTTTGCCATTCGTCGTGGTGGTCGCTTACTGTTTGACCAAGCCACGATGCAGTTGCATCCCGGCTGGAAAATCGGTCTAACGGGTGTCAATGGTGCAGGAAAATCCACGCTGTTTTCGGCACTGCTTGGCGAGGTGTCTGGTGATGCTGGTAAGTTGAGCCGCCCCAGTGTGTGGACTGTGGCGCACATGGCACAAGAAGTCGAAACACAAGAAACCGCAGCGGTGGATTTTGTACTATCGGGTGATGAAGAGTGGTGGGGCATTAACCAAGCCTTAGAACAAGACGATCCAGACATGTCCATCGAAACCCTGACTGATCTGCATGGTCGGTTTGGGGAGATTGATGGCTACACCGCGCCGGCTCGTGCAGCACAAATGATGGCAGGTCTTGGCTTTAGTGATGCGCAACTCAATCTGCCCGTATCGAGCTTTTCTGGTGGCTGGCGCATGCGCTTAAACCTGTCACGTACGCTGATGAGTCGTTCTGATTTATTGCTACTTGATGAGCCAACCAACCATTTGGATTTGGATGCGATTTTGTGGCTGGAAGACTGGCTAAAGCAGTATGCAGGTACGCTGGTCTTGATTTCGCATGATCGAGATTTTTTGGATGCGATTACTGATCATATTTTGCATGTTGAAAATCAAAAGCTCATCTTATATACCGGTAACTATTCGACCTTTGAGCAAACTCGTGCTGAGCGACTGGCTCAACAACAGCAAGCCTTCGAAAAGCAACAAGCCACACGCCTGCATTTGCAAAAATATATCGACCGCTTTAAGGCGCAAGCCACGAAAGCCAAACAGGCACAAAGTCGAATCAAGCAACTCGAGCGGATGCAAGATTTGTCTGCGGCGCATATTGATACACCGTTTACCTTTAGCTTCCGTGAGCCGACACGCATGAGTACACCACTACTGCGTTTGGATGCAGTGGATGCAGGCTATGGTGACAAGGCGATTGTAGAAAATATCGTTTTGCAACTGACTCCTGATAGTCGCATTGGCTTACTCGGCATGAATGGGGCAGGCAAATCCACATTGATTAAAACCCTCACGGGCGTACTGCCAACCCTAAGCGGTCAACGCGAAGCCAGTGAGCATTTGAACTTGGGTTACTTTGCTCAGCATCAAATGGACGAACTCGATGGGGATGCATCACCAATGCTGGCGATCTCTCGCTTGGCAGGACGGCAAGTCAGTGATGCAGAGCTACGCGCATTCTTGGGTAGCTTTGGCTTTAGTGGTCAGCGGATGGATGAGCCGTGCGCGGGGTTTTCTGGCGGGGAGCGGGCACGGCTTGCATTGGCATTGATCGTGTGGAAAAAACCCAATGTGTTGATTTTGGATGAACCAACCAACCATTTAGATCTGGACATGCGACTGGCCTTGAGTATGGCGCTACAAGATTTTGAGGGTGCGGTGGTGCTGGTGTCGCATGAGCGGCAATTGATTGCGGCTGTCTGTGATGAGTTGTTTGTGGTGCATGATGGCAGCTGTCAGCCGTTTGCGGGTGATCTCAGTGACTATGCCGATTGGCTGCGACAAGCACGGCAAGAAATCGACCAGAAGGCACGCAAAGCCAAACTAGAAGCCAAGCAGCTCAAAACCACACCAGAACCTGTCAAGCCAGTCGCGGTGGTGACGCCGGTGGCAACAGAAGCGAAACCTGTGGTCGATAAGGAGCTAGCACGCAAACAGGCAGCGGCCAAACGTGAGCAAACCCGTCCCCTGCGCAAGCAGATCGAACAGCTTGAATCGACCAATCAAAAAATCGCGCAGCAGTTACTACAGATTGAGCAGAACCTGACGGATCAAACTCTATATGATGCGTCCCGTAAGGCAGATTTATTGGCGATCATGGATCAGCAAACCAACCTCAAACTGCAACATACTCAGCAAGAGGAGCAGCTCTTCGAATTGATGCTGCAACTCGAAACAATGCAGGAAGAGTAATCCTCCCGCTCATAAAAAAGCCCTGATATTTGATCAGGGCTTTTTTGTTTCAAGCAGAACAAATGAATAGTCAAACATCCAAATTGGTCACACTCAACGCATTCTCTTCAATAAAGGCACGACGTGGCTCCACATCATCACCCATTAAACACGAAAACATATGATCCGCACTGATCGCATCATCAACCGTCACCCGTAGCATGCGGCGATTTTCAGGATCCATCGTGGTATCCCACAGTTGCTCAGCGTTCATTTCACCCAAACCTTTGTAACGCTGAATGGTCACGCCACGACGTGACTCGTGCATAATCAGCTCCCAGATTTGGGCAAAGCTACTGACCAACGTCTGCTTCTCGCCACGCTGCAAATATGCCCCTTCTTCTAGCAGCCCACTCCAACTGCGGCTAGAGCTCATCAGACGGCTATACTCACCTGACCAGAAGAAACTACTGTCCAGCAAATATTGCTGCGGCAGCTGATGTACATAAATGGTCAATCGTGGCCAGTAGTACGCGCCACTCTCTGTTTCAAAGGCTTCGAGTGCCACCTCTGCACGCAGCAATGGCTGTTTATCGTGGATCACCTGTTGTAAATGATCTGCCCATGCTTGTACTTGCTGACGGTCTGCCATCATGTCTTTTTGCAACATGGGCACGTAAATCAGCGCATTCAGCAGACTCACAGGATAACGCTGGCCGAGTCGCGCAATCAGTTTTTGGCTGGCCTGATAATCTTGAATCAGTGCTTCTAACGCTGCACCTTGAATTGCAGGGGCGGCTTGACTCAGATGCAGTGCAATATCATCCAGCGCATTAGACAGCAGATATTGCTCTAGTGCCTCATGGTCTTTGAGATACTGCTCTTGCTTGCCTTTTTTGATTTTGTACAATGGTGGCTGAGCGATGTAGATATAGCCACGATCAAATAACTCGGGCATCTGACGGAAGAAAAAGGTCAGCAACAAGGTACGAATATGTGAACCATCCACGTCCGCATCGGTCATGATGATAATCTTGTGATAGCGCAATTTGTCAGGATTATACTCCTCCCGACCGATACCACAGCCGAGGGCGGTAATCAGCGTGCCTACTTCTTGGCTAGAAATCATCTTGTCAAAGCGTGCACGCTCAACATTGAGAATCTTACCTTTCAGCGGTAGGATGGCTTGCATTTTACGATTGCGGCCTTGCTTAGCGCTGCCGCCCGCTGAGTCACCTTCGACAATATACAGCTCAGACAACGCCGGATCTTTTTCTTGGCAATCGGCCAACTTACCAGGCAGACCCGCAATATCGAGCGCACTCTTACGGCGAGTCATTTCGCGGGCTTTACGCGCGGCATCACGTGCCCGTGCTGCATCAATAATTTTACCAGCAATTGCTTTCGCAGCCTGTGGCTTTTCCAGTAGGAACGCTGAAAACTCACGCCCCATCGCTGATTCAACCACGGCTTTCACTTCACTCGAGACGAGCTTTTCTTTGGTCTGACTCGAAAACTTCGGATCAGGTACTTTGACCGAGACAATCGCCGTTAAGCCTTCGCGAGCATCATCACCCGTAATTCCGACTTTTTCTTTTTTCAGTAAATTTTCGCTTTCTAAATAGCTGTTCAACCCACGCGTCAATGCCGCACGAAAACCAGCCAAGTGTGCGCCGCCGTCTTTTTGTGGAATATTATTGGTGAAGCAATGTACGTTTTCTTGATAGCTGTCATTCCATTGCAAAGCAATCTCAACACCAATGCCATGATCGCCCTGCACTGAAAAATGAAAAATATCATTCAGTGGATGTTTACCGACGTTGATATATTTTACAAAGGCAGATAAGCCGCCCTCACTATCAAACACATGCTCAGCAGCAGTGCGCTCGTCTTGCACGACGATACGTACGCCTGAGTTCAAAAATGATAGTTCGCGCAACCGCCGCACTAAAATTTCAGCATGAAATTCAGTCTGCGTAAAAGTATCATGACTCGGCCAAAAACGTAGCTCTGTTCCAGTCCCCTCCACTGGCATCACTTGACGCAGTGGATAATCAGGCACACCATGTTGATAGCTTTGTTCATACAAAAAGCCACCACGACGAATATTCAGGGTTAATTTACTCGACAGCGCATTAACGACTGAAACCCCAACCCCGTGTAAGCCACCTGATACTTTATAGCTATTATCATCAAACTTACCGCCCGCATGCAGGATGGTCAAAATCACTTCAACCGCAGATACACCCTCTTCTGGATGAATATCGACAGGAATGCCACGACCGTTATCGCGCACGCTGACAGAGCCATCGGTATGGATTTTGACTATAATTTCGTCACAATGCCCTGCCAACGCTTCATCGATCGCATTATCAACAACCTCGAACACCATGTGGTGCAAGCCAGTGCCGTCATCAGTATCACCAATATACATGCCTGGCCGTTTGCGCACGGCATCAAGGCCGCGCAGCACTTTGATATTGGAAGAGTCATAAGTTGACACTGTATCAGCCAACTGCACGGTTGAATCCGTATCTTGCATATCAGAACTCATGGAATCTCCCTAACGAAAACAGATTAAAATCACTCAAACGACCTTGCGATGACAACTGATCGCCTTAGGCATCAAACATAGAGTTTGGGTGCACACATCCCTGTTCCACGTGAAACGATATCGGCTGCAGTGATAATGCATCGAAGATATGATCCAATGTTGTGGGTAGCAATGTGGTCAAAAAAACTTGGCTTTTCAGATGCTGCAATACCGCTAATAAACGCTGCTGGGCAGCACTGTCGAGCTCTGCTGCCATATCATCCAATAATACCACAGTTGTCTGCTGGCGCTGATGCAACACGCAAAGCTGCGACAAGCGAAGACCGAGGATCAGGAGTTTTTTTTGACCACGAGATAAGACTTGTTCTGCACGACCCAAATGGGTTTTAAAGCTAAGATCAGCACGGTGTGCCCCAACACTGGTATGGCCACGCATTTGGTCACGCGCAGTATGCTGCTCTAGATCATCGAGCAGTCCTATCGTCGTATTAAAGCCCGCGTGATAGTGCATCTCAACCTCAATCTGCGGCAATAGCTGTGACAACTGTGCCTGAAAAATCGGCTGCCAAATCTGCATCACGGCTTGGCGCAGGCGGTGTAGTTGCTCACCATGCGCCACCAATGCCTGATTCCAAGCCGATAACAATTGCTGGTGCTGAGGTGTCTTTAAGCTGGCGTTGCGTTGGCGTAATGCACGCTGGTAGCGTAACCACTCCAGATGAAACGTCGGCTCTAAGTGAAACATCAACCAATCCAGCAATTGTCGACGGGGCTGGCTGCCGCTGTCGAGTAGGCTCATCGACTCTGGATCAATCAACTGTACCGGCAAACGTCTGGCTAACTCGCTTTGGCTGTCTAGCAGGTTACCATTGAGCTTAAGCACATGCTCAGCATGCACTTGCTTCAACACCCCAACTCGATCATGCCCTGCTTGTAGCAAAATCAATGCATCTTGCTGACCGTGCTGAATCACCTGTTTTAAACTCGAACTGCGAAAAGAGCGTCCAGTCGCCAACAGATGAATCGCCTCAAGAATGGCACTTTTGCCACTGCCATTCTCGCCATGAATCACATTAAACGATTGTAGAGACTCAAACTGCACATTGCTCAAATTACGAATGCGCTCAATATGCAGCCGGTCTATATGCATGTCATTACACCCGCATCGGCATGACCACATACAGGCTTTCATTGACCAATGGATCTTGTACTAACGCCGATGCATTGGCCTCAGATAAGGTCAGTTGAATTTGCTCCCCCTCTAATGCACTCATCACATCGAGTAGATATTGCGAGTTAAACGACATTTCCAGCTCATCGCCCTGATACTGAATCGACAGATCTTCGACCGCTTCATCTTGCTCTGGGTTATTTGCGCGCAGACGCATCTCATTGTTTTTAAAGTTTAAAAAAACTCCGCGCAATTTTTCATTACTTAAAATCGACACCCGCTGTAAGGTTTGTCGAAAGGCAGCCAATTCGATTTGCACGACTTTCGTCCCGTTACGCGGCAGTACACGACGATAATCTGGAAACTTGCCATCGATTAACTTACTGGTAAAACGAATTTCAATCGGCAAATCAGGGTTATTCGGCTGTAAGGTCACACTTAAAAACTCACGGCCAACCAAGATATCTAACTCGCTGTCTTCTGCCGCTAATAAGCGTTGTAACTCCATAATACCTTTACGCGGCACGATGGCCTGTACACTACCCGTCGCACTCGAATCTAGCTGTGCTGGCGCCTCTGAGAGTGCCAAGCGATGCCCGTCCGTCGTCACGGTACGCAGTAGACCTTGCTCAGCCTCAAACAACATACCGGTTAGATAAAAACGGACATCCTGAACCGCCATTGCAAACGCGGTTTTATCCAGTAATTTTTTTAGGGTCGCCTGTCCTACTCGCACATGCGAACCTTGAGTCGCCTCACCCAACAATGGAAAATCCGCAGCGGGTAGGGTACCCAACATAAAACGACTGCTGCCCGACTTGAGCTGGCAGCGTTGCTCTTCGGTTTGCAGACTGATCACTGCGGCATTCGGTAGCGATTTAATAATATCCATTAATTTACGTGCAGAGAGCGTGGTTTCGCCAGCGTCAATACAAGCACCTTCAGGTAAAGCCAAACGTGCAACCAGCTCCACCTCAAGATCGGAGCCAGTCAGCACCAAATGGCTGGGCGTCACCTCTAACTTAATGTTAGACAAAATCGGCATAGTATGCCGACGCTCAACCGCACCTGATACCTGCGATAGCGCCTTCAGCAATACATCTTTGGCAATCTTCAGTTTCATCATCACACTCCAATTTTTTGAACAATCAGGTTAAGCACATCAGGTTTGTAACAGCTTGAGCAGGTTATGGTAATCCTCCGCAAAATTCGGATCACTCTTGCGCAGCTCTTGTACCTTCTCACAGGCATGCATCACAGTGCTGTGATCACGACCACCAAACGCCAAGCCAATATCCGGAAAGCTATCATTGGTGAGCTCACGCGCCAATCCCATCGCCATTTGACGCGGACGCGCATAAATTCTGGTTCGCTTTGGGCCGTTTAACTCTTTAAGCGGTATTCTAAAATACTCCACCACCACGCGCTGAATATTTTCGATATTAATCGTACGTGCTCGAATGGCAAGCACATCTTTTAGTGATTCTTTAATAATCTCAAGGCTAATATCAACGCCTTTAAATCGAGCTGTTGCTGTGACCTTATTCAAAGCACCTTCTAGCTCCCGCACATTTGCAATCACTTGCTGGGCAATAAACAATGCACAATTACGCGGCAAATCAACCTCACTGCTGCTGGCTTTTTTTAATAATATTTCAATACGTGTCTCAAGCTCAGGTGGCTCGACCGCAACTGATAATCCCCACGAGAATCTAGAGATTAATCTGGGGTCTAATTCGGTTAATTCTTTTGGATATCGATCAGATGTCAATATAATCTGACGAGACTCATCTAATAATGAATTAAAGGTATGAAAAAACTCAACCAAACTCGCTTCTTTACCTGCCAATAAATGAATATCATCGACCAGCAATAAATCTAAAGATCGGCATTCTTTTTTAAAATCATCGATTTTTCCTTGCTGTAACGCACCGACAAAACCACCCACAAATTGTTCAGACGTCATATACATGACACGCGCATCTGGTTGCGTCGATAATAGATGATTACCGACGGCGTGCATTAAATGTGTTTTACCTAAACCAGTGGGTCCATATAAAAATAACGGATTATGCTGAGCATCGCCCAATGCATTTAAAATTTTACGGCAGGTCTGCGCCGCCATTTGATTAGATCGACCTTCCACAAACTGTGCAAAAGTGAATGACGTACTCAGTGGCCGTCCTAATGCTCGTCCATTGGTCGGGCGATTGGGCTGCCGAGAGACCAATTCGGTGGGTCGCGATGCCTTTGTGCTGGATACCTCACGACTCTGTGGCTTAACCAAACCAGGCCGCGCATCAACCTGCACCAGTACTTGCTGAACCACGCCGCCACTAAACTGATCAGCCAGCGTTGTAATTTTGTCTAAAAAATGCTCAGTGATATGCCGTGTGAAATACGGGTTAGGTGCCATTAGATACAGCGTATCACCGCGTAACTCAGCATGCAGCGGCCGAATCCACAATGTAAAAACATTGTCTGGCAGCTCATCGCGCAGCGCATTGAGGCAATCCGTCCAGACCATTTACTTCCCCGAGGATAGCAAAAAAAGCAGAATTTCGCCTCAGCAATGCCAAATGCACCCGAAAACGACCTCATGACAAACGTCTCAATCCACACCGATCGTCTGACAGCCCCGTATGGGGCGAACATTCTATCGAATAAGCCTCTCGGTGTCATTGCATAAAGCACAATCGGCAGATGACTGACACTGCTTGTGGCACATAAAACAAATCATCATGAATGGTTTTTTGGGTCAAAAAACGAAGAAATAACCAAAGTTATCCACAGATAGACCTGCTGCAACAGCCTGTGGATAACTACTGTGGATAACTCTGTGGACAACTGTGTGGATAAGTTTCATGAAAAAGTTATCCACATTTTGTCCACAGCTTTTCCACAACCTTATCCACAGGATAAACAATTGTTTTTAATTAGAAAAAGTGGCTTATCCACAGAAAAACGCCTCCCTAATAATAATAATATATAAATTTAAATTTAATAAATTTATGATTAGCGCAGCAAAAAACTGTGGATAACTCAAAAAACATCTGTGGATAAAATTAAGATTGGTCGTTTTTTAAGCAGCATTGAAATTGCCTACCCTCTCATCACTGACAGATCAAAAGACTCAGTAAATTTTGAAAAATGATGATGGACGATCCTCGAAAAACAAAAATGACCGCTGATTCAGCTTTGCCTGCTCAATTTTGGTGTAATCCTCAAGATCATGTGCCAAAAAACGATCAAATCATTTGACACGTGCCCCGTCCGACCATAGAATTACTTTCTTTTTTGCTTTCACTTGAGTGTTTTCATGAAGCGTACTTTTCAACCCAGCGAGCTTAAGCGCAAACGTGTTCATGGTTTTCGTGCCCGCATGGCAACCAAGAATGGCCGTCAAGTTTTGGCTCGCCGTCGCGCCAAAGGCCGTCACACCCTGACCGTTTAACATCACGAGCGCTTCATGCGTCCGCAGAGGTAGCATGACGACTTTCTCGTTTCGGCCTGAGCAACGCTTACTTCAGGCCGCAGAATTTCAAAAAGTATTCGATCTTGCACAGTATAAAATCCATCAGTCCGGATTTATGCTGTTGGCGACGACGCACCCGACATCAACTCGTCTAGGGTTTGTCGTGGCGAAACGTAAGGTTCGACGGGCGCACGAGCGCAATCGGATCAAACGACTCGCACGAGAGAGCTTTCGCTTAAATCAAGCGCAGTTACCTGCGCTAGATATCATCTTGATGGCCAAATCAGACGCATTATCGCTTAGTAATACTGAGTTAGATCACCAGTTGCGTAAGGCTTGGCGAGCATTAGCCAAAAAGGCTCAATCTTCTGATTTGGCGATCTCGAATGGAACTGCAGTGCCATGAAATGGGCGCTGCGCAGTCTGATCCG
Organism: Moraxellaceae bacterium; assembly: GCA_037969155.1. Classification (GTDB taxonomy): domain Bacteria; phylum Pseudomonadota; class Gammaproteobacteria; order Pseudomonadales; family Moraxellaceae; genus JAYXXU01. Next base: position 3,554 of record JBBKWW010000089.1, on the reverse strand, counting down.
GTTTTACCAGATTGTTATTAGCCCTCTCATTGGGCCACGTTGCCGCTATTATCCCACCTGTTCCCAATACGCGCTTGAGGCGATCGCCAAGCATTCTGCTGTGCATGGTACATGGCTTACTGCGCGACGATTGAGTCGTTGCCATCCTTGGGGTGGTTTTGGCTATGATCCAGTTCCTCTGCCGAAGGGTCAGTATTTTTACTTAGCAACGAAAAGACGCATTGGTGGGTATCCACCGATTCCTTTTCAAGCCTAAAATTGCCCGATTTGTTTTTTGACTGAGGTAACGATCATGCAGCAATGGAGTCGAGTTCTGATTCTGCTGGCGATGTTGGTCACCGCATATTTGCTGGTGTTGGCGTGGCAAAAAGATTATGGCTCACCAGCGGCCTTACCTGTTGTTGCAGTAGCAACCACAGCGGCAGTGATTCAGGATGTCCCTGTTGCCACCAGCACCACTGTGGCGGCAGCCACTGACATCCCTGTCGTCGATCATGCTGCTGAGTCTTTGCCCGTAGATACTGCTGCTGTCACTGCGACACCAAATAGTGCTGGCTTAATTGAGGTCGAAACCGATGTCTATCGGCTTTGGATCAATCCTCGAGGCGGAGATGTTGTGCGGGCTGAGCTATTACAGCATCAGCGTGGGCAGAGTGCGGATCAGCCATTTTTGCTGCTTGAAGAAGATAACAGTCGTACTTATATCGCTCAATCTGGGTTGATTGGGGCGGATGGGCCAGACGCATCACCAGAAGGTCGTCCATTATATCAAGCTGCTGCAACTCGTTATGTATTGTCCGCTGGACAATCAAGTTTAAGCGTGCCTTTGACGCTTGATGCGGGTAATGGCGTTGAAATTATTAAAACCTTTGAGCTAAAAGCCGGTGAATATCCAATCCGTGTGAATCATCGAGTGATTAATCGTGGTGGCCAAGTATGGCAGGGCTTAATGTTTGCTCAGCTTAAACGCGATGCCACAGTAGATCCGAGTGTCAGTAGCCAAGGCTTCTTTGCAATGGCGACTTTCTTGGGTGGTGCATGGGGTACGCCAACCGAAAATTATAATAAGATGAGTTTTGCCGATTTTACCAAATCACCTTTAAATACCACTGCTCAAGGCGGTTGGGTGGCGATGGTACAGCATTATTTTGTTTCTGCTTGGGTTCCTGATGCCAATCAAACTGCTGTTTTAGAGTCACGCACGGTGGGTGATCAATATATTATCGGTTTACGCACGCCAACAGTGACTGTGGCGGCAGGTAAGCAAATGGATATTGGTGCAACGCTCTATGCCGGCCCAAAAATTCAATCAGAGCTGAAGCATCTGGCCGATGGTTTAAACAAAACTGTGGATTATGGCTGGTTATGGCCAATCGCTCAGCTCTTGTTTATTGGTCTGAACTTTTTTCATGGGTTGATTGGCAATTGGGGCTGGGCAATTATTGCATTAACGATCACGGTTAAAATTATTCTGTATCCATTGTCGAATAAGAGCTATCGCTCAATGGGAAAAATGCGGGTGATTGCGCCAGAAATGCAGCGTATGAAAGAAGAGTTTGGTGATGATCGGATGCGATTTTCACAAGAAATGATGGCCATGTATAAGCGTGAGCAGGTGAATCCGCTGGCGGGTTGTTTGCCATTACTGTTGCAGATGCCGATTTTCTTATCGTTGTACTGGGTGTTGATGGAGAGCGTCGAGCTACGTCATGCGCCGTGGTTACTGTGGATTACCGATCTATCAGCGATGGATAAGTGGTTTATATTGCCATTGATCATGGGGGTGACCATGTATGTGCAGCAACTGCTCAATCCACAGCCTGCTGATCCTATGCAAGCCAAAGTGATGAAGATGTTACCGATTATTTTTACGGTGTTTTTATTGTTTTTCCCTGCGGGTCTGGTGTTGTACTGGATCATCAACAATTTGTTTACCATCGGCCAGCAGTGGTTTGTGAATCAGCAAATTGAAAAGGACATGGCGGCACGTAAAGCCCAAGCGTCTTAAGCGTTGATGCTTTAAAATCCGCTTGCCAACTTGTGTGGTGAGCGGATTTTTTTTGTCGGTCGAATCAGTTTGGAGTCAGCATGAATATACAGATCACCCGCACGATTGCGGCAATTGCCACGCCACAGGGGCGTGGCGGTATTGGGGTGATTCGGTTGTCTGGTGCACGTGCTGCTGCGATTTGTCAGGCATTGACCGGCAAATCACTGCCTGCCGCGCGTCTTGCGCAGTTTGCGACGTTTCTGGCGTTGGATGGTGTGGCGATTGATGAGGGGCTGGTATTGTACTTTCCAGCGCCGCATTCGTTCACGGGTGAGGATGTGGTCGAGTTGCAAGGGCATGGCGGTGTGGTGGTGCAAAACATGCTATTGGCACGCTTGTACGCGCTCGGTGCTGTGCCTGCTCAGGCCGGTGAGTTTTCGGCACGCGCCTTTGAAAATGGCAAGCTGGATTTGGCACAAGCCGAAGCGATTGCTGATTTGATTGATGCGACCAGTCAGGCTGCTGCACGTTCAGCGGTGCGCTCTTTACAGGGCGAGTTTTCAGCACGCGTGAATCAAGTGTTGGAGCAGTTGATTCATTTGCGTCTGCATGTTGAGGCTGCCATTGATTTTCCTGAGGAGGAAATAGATTTTTTGGCGGATGGCAAAGTTTTAGGCTTGCTTGATCAAGTACAGCACGCCGTCACGGCGGTGCAGCAATCCGCTAAACAAGGTCAATTGCTGCGTGAAGGGTTACAGGTGGTGATCGCAGGTAAGCCGAATGCGGGCAAGTCGAGCTTACTGAATGCCTTGTCAGGGGTTGATCGGGCGATTGTCACCGATATTGCGGGCACGACTCGCGATGTGTTGCATGAAAAAATCACTTTAAATGGCCTACCCATCACGCTGACGGATACGGCAGGTCTGCGTGAGACGCAAGATGTGGTCGAGCGCGAGGGAATCCGGCGGGCTTATCAGGCGATTGAGCAGGCGGATTTATTACTGCTAGTGTATGACTTGAGCACTGAAACGGATCCGCTAAGTTTGGCTGCCGAGTTTTTTGTTGGACAGTTACAGCCGCAGCGTTTAATGCTGATCGGCAACAAGTGCGATCTGTCGGAACAAACCGTGCAGGTTGGCGAATTAGACGGCTATCGGCAGGTGCGACTGTCGGCCAAGCATCAATATGGGCTAGAAGGCCTCATACAGGCGATTTGCGCGCATGCAGGCTATCAACCCGAGGAAAGTAGCTTTATTGCCCGTACGCGGCATCTGGATGCGCTACGGCGCTGTCAGTCGCAGTTGCTTGAGGCGCGAATTCAGTTGCTGGATTATCAGGCAGGTGAGCTCATGGCGGAAAATCTACGCGTCGCTCAACTCGCGTTATCTGAAATTACGGGCGAATTTAGCGCAGATGATTTGCTCGGAGAGATTTTTGGATCGTTTTGCATTGGAAAATAAGCTGTCTGGATTCGAGGTCGGCTAGACCATCGAATCCGTACTTGTTTGGCCAGCAATGGTTAAGCAGATTTTTTACGAAACAACAAGGTATAGAGAAATAATAC
>JBBKWW010000088.1:0-9416 GCA_037969155.1 Moraxellaceae bacterium | reverse complement strand
TTACCACTCGATCCCATCGGGCTGACAATCCCTGCATCTTCCATCTGATCGACAATCCGCGCCGCGCGGTTATAGCCGAGACTAAATTTGCGTTGAATCGATGACGCAGAGACTTTTTTAGTTTCCAGCACAAAGGCCACCACCTGATCAAACATCAAATCACGGCCACTGTCTTCGCCACTACCGCCCGAGTCAGCATAGCCAGACGACTTACCGCCATCCTCATCAAATGGGGTCAAAATATCATCGACATAATCCGGACTGCCCCGCTCACGCCACGCGTCACAGATGCGGTTGACCTCATCATCACTGATAAATGCACCATGCACCCGTTCCGGCTCAATTTTGCCCGGCCCTAAGAACAGCATATCGCCATGCCCAAGCATGTCCTCTGCACCGCTGGCATCCAAAATCGTGCGTGAGTCGATTTTACTGTTGACCCGTAGCGCGACACGGGTTGGGATATTGGCTTTGATCAAACCGGTAATCACATCGACTGAGGGTCGCTGGGTGGCCAGCATCAAGTGAATGCCTGCGGCACGGGATTTTTGGGCCAGACGAGTGATGAGCTCTTCGGCTTTTTTGCCGATTTGCATGATCATGTCAGCGAATTCATCAGCCACAATTACGATCAGCGGCAGGGTTTTTAAGCGTGGTGGACGATCTTGCACCGCACTGTCGGAGGCTTTCCACAGTGGATCGAGTAAGTCTTCACCGCGCTCCTCAGCCTCAAGGACTTTACGATTAAACTCATCGATCTTGCGCACTTTAAATAGCGTCATCAACTTATAACGACGCTCCATCTCGCCGACACACCAGTTCAATGCATTGACCGCATCTTTCATGTCGGTGACGACGGGCGTGAGCAAGTGCGGAATATCGCCATAGTTGGCCAGTTCAAGCTGCTTGGGATCGATCAAAATTAAGCGCAATTGCTGCGGGCTATATTTCAGCAGCATGGATAACAGCATCGCGTTGACGGCGACCGATTTACCTGAACCCGTGGTCCCCGCCACCAGCATGTGTGGGGCTTTGGCCAAATCAGCCAACACTGGACGACCGGCAATGTCTTTACCCATTGCCATCGATAGCATTGAGGCGGGATCGCGATAAGCAGGCACACGCAATAACTCAATCAGCCGCACCATCTCGCGTTTTTGGTTTGGGACTTCAATGCCAATATACGGCTTACCGGGAATCACCTCGACCACCCGCACCGAGGCCATCGACATTGACCGCGCCAAATCCTTAGAAATACCCGTTACTTTGCTAGCCTTTACACCCGGCGCAAGCTCCACCTCAAACCGCGTCACCACAGGGCCGGGCTGCGCCTCAATCACCTGGCCTTTGATATTAAATTCTAATAGTTTGATTTCGAGCAATTCAGATAAACGCGATAGCTCTTCTGGCGTATAACTCGGCTTACGATCAGGATCTGGTAAATCCAGCAAGTCCAAACTGGGTAACGGCGATAAAGTGGCTCGATGTGCCGCGACTTGCATTGAGCGTGACAGCACACGCCCACTGGCATCAGTTAACGGCGCGTCAAAATCCTGCAACTCCTCGGCGGCTAATGTGGTGATCTTAATCGCATGAGGCTCAGGTGCTGCGCTAACATCAGGTTCAACTTCGGGCGGCAGCGGTGCGATGGGCATAACAGCGGGCACAATCGAGGTGACGGCTGACAGCGGTTGAATCTGCGCGGGCTCTAGCGTCTCGTTGTGAACAACGGCTACGACAGGCTCAGGCTGCACGGTGACTGGAACAGCAGCGGCAACAGTCGCTTGCTCTGCTAACGGCTGTTCTAGCGGCTCTTCTAACGGCTCTTCTAACGGCTCTGCTAACGGCTCCTGCAAAGGCTCTGCTAACGCTGCTGTGACATGATCAGTCACAACAGGTGGTCGAGCAAGCATGGGCTGTCTGGCGACGACGGCTTCATCAGGCTCAATAGCAGCGGCAGGCAGTTCCAGATCACGAACAGCATCAGCATTCGTAACATCAGCACTCACCACGGGATCAAGCGGGGCATCGTCAACTACCGCTTGATTCAAGGCAGCATCAATCGATGAAAACGCCAAATCAAATGAATCTGGCCGGCCACTGTCTGTCAAATCTGCAACTGGATGGGTCGGCACAGCTTGTAACAACTCGTGAAATACATCCTGATCTTGCCAATTAAACGCGGGACTGATCCGTTGCGCGGTTGAGTCAGGTAACTCAATGGATATCGGTGCGGGCTTGTCGTTTTCGGTCGCGGTAGCGTGTCCAAACTCAGCAGGAACGGCCTTGACTGGCTCAGGCTCAGGTTCGGGCGCAGGTAAATCAACGCTCGATTGCGGCAATACCTCTGCAACAGCCAACGGCAATTCAGCAGCAGGCAGCGCAGCGATCAAATCGGCAGGCGCATCACTCAACTGGCTATCGATTTCTGGCTGGCGCACAGGCTCGTCATCGAGTGGCTGACGGGCAAATAAAGCCGCGATTGCTGGCGGTAACCGCCCCAAAACCTCAAGCGTGCGTGACCACTGAATACCAAAGGCCAATGTCATCATCAACACCAGCAAGCTGACTAAAAACCCTGTCACCAGCCAGATATTGGCAACACCCAGTAAACTACCCGCCAGCTCATAGCCAACGATGCCGCCCGATGCGTTACTCATGGTGTCGGCAGGCAGATAGACATGTAGACTGCACAGTGCGGCCACCGCCACAATCAAAAACAACTGCGCCGCCAATCGAAATGGCCGTGCTACAAAGCTATGCGGCCACCACAGCTGCACCACCTCCAGCAACAGCACCAGCGGCACCAGTAACGCCGCTCGCCCTAAAAAGCCATACAGCAGATCAGCAATCCACGCCCCTGCCACACCGGTGGCATTGGTCACCGACTCAGTATCACTGGATAAATGCGTCCAGCCAGGATCAAATGGCGTATAGGTCAACGTTGCTATCAGCAAATATAGGCCAAATGCCACCACAAACAAACTGAGCAATAATCGCTGAGCATACTCAGCCAAAAACAACTTCATTCACGTCTCAATCTAGCCAGCGTCCATTATTGATACTGTGCCACATGCCAGCCATGTATAGCGGCCAACAGTGACGCAGACTCCACCTCATCGCCAGCAATCATACCGAAAAGTGCAACAAAATACGCCTGCATCAACCGACTTGATCGCATTTGCTGCAATTGACCTGTGCAGCCGTATTTTTGAGCGACCGTCTACTTCGTCATATTCTTGTATTTGCTACAGCGCAGTAGCAACGAGTTGATTATAATCATCAACAAATTTACTGAATCACGAAGGACTTCTGCATGGCTGCACGTCATATTCGCCTGTTAATTTTAGGCTCAGGCCCTGCTGGCTATAGTGCCGCAGTGTATGCCGCACGCGCCAATCTTAACCCTGTCATCATCGCAGGCATGCAACTCGGTGGCCAACTCACCACCACGACCGAAGTCGATAACTGGCCGGGCGACCCGCATGATCTGACGGGGCCTGCCCTCATGGAGCGTATGCAAGCCCACGCCGAACGCTTTGGCACCGAAATCGTCTATGACCATATTAACAGTGTCGATTTTTCGCAGCGGCCGTTTCGGCTGGTCGGTGATAGCGAAGAATATACCTGTGATGCGTTAATCATCGCGACCGGTGCGACAGCGCAATATCTTGGGCTAGCGTCTGAGCAAGCCTTTATGGGGCGTGGCGTGAGTGCCTGTGCGACCTGTGATGGGTTCTTTTATAAAAAACAACCGGTGATGGTGGTCGGTGGCGGTAATACAGCGGTCGAAGAAGCCTTGTATTTGTCCAATATCGCCAGCCACGTCACCTTGGTGCATCGCCGTGACAGCTTGCGTTCCGAAAAAATCCTGCAAGACCATCTGTTTGCCAAACAAGCCGACGGTAAAATCTCGATCATCTGGAATCATCAAGTCGATCAAGTGCTGGGTGATCAGCGTGGCGTGAATGCGGTGCGCATTCAACACATGACTGATGGCAGCAGCCAAGACGTGGCGGTACAGGGCTTGTTTGTGGCGATTGGCCATAAACCCAATACCGCGATGTTTGCGGGTCAACTGGCCATGCAAGATGGTTATTTGACCGTGCAAAGCGGCACACAAGGCAACGCCACCCAGACCAGTATTGAAGGGATTTTTGCAGCGGGCGACGTGGCGGATCATGTCTATCGCCAAGCGATTACCTCGGCTGGCTCGGGCTGTATGGCCGCACTCGATGCCGAGAAATATCTGGATAATCTGGGTAAAACCCACAACTAACCGTGTTCAATTAACCGTGTTCGATCCCTCAAGCCTTGCAGGTTTTGCAGTATAAAACTTGCGTGGCTTGCTGGGCTGACTGACACTAGGCAAAAGGATCATTGACGGTGTTCGATAACCTGCCCCCTTCACACTATGAGTTCCCTGATCCGATCCTGGCTGATCCAGACGGTGAGGGTCTGATTGCCACGGGCGCAGATCTGGCAGCATCGACCATTTTGGCCGCCTACCAAAAAGGCATGTTTCCGTGGTTTAGTGGCGATGATCCGATTTGTTGGTGGAGTCCTGAGCCGCGCTGCATCATTTACCCTGAACAGTTTAAACCCAGTAAGTCACTGGTACGACAGCTGAAAAAAAACCAATACCAGTTCACGCTCAGTCAAGCGTTTGAGCAGGTGATTACTGCGTGCTCTGAAACGCGGCAGTATGCCGAGGGTACGTGGATCAGTGCGGAGATTATCGCAGGCTATTGTGGTCTACATGATGCAGGCCTAGCACACAGTATCGAGGTTTGGGACGGTGCTGAATTGGTCGGTGGACTCTATGGTGTACAAATTGGACAGGGCTTTTTTGGTGAGTCGATGTTTAGCCAGCGCACTGATGTCTCCAAGATGGCTTTTTTGGCGCTGATGCGATTATGTGCCGCCTCAAAACTGCCTTGGGTCGATTGCCAATTGCCAAATGACCATCTGATGAGTCTAGGCGCGACTACCGTGCCCAGAGTGCAATTTTTGCAACAACTCGGTCAAGTGATTCACGCACCAGCGCCTGATTGGACAGATATTCAGCAGCAACGCTATACAGTTGCACAATTATTAGACGAACTGGTCTTTGTGTTGTAAAGCATCATGCGTTTCCCCCTTGCTTAACGGAATAGAAGTGTTTACAAGTCCAGTATGAAGGACATTCAATATTACATTACCCCGCCGCACCGCTGTAGCTATTTGGAAGATCGCTCAGCGCGTATGGTGTTCATCGACCCGCAGCAGCCGATCGATCAAGCCAGCTTGTCTGAACTCTCTCGACAAGGCTTTCGGCGCAGTGGCGATTTTATTTATCGGCCTGAGTGTCACCACTGTCGGCAGTGTTTGTCAGCGCGTGTGCCAGTCGCGCTGTTTCGGCCCAACAGTAGCCAAAAACGCGCCCTCAAGCGCAACCAAGACCTGCGCATGGAAATCCGCCCGACCCGTCAGGCCACCCAAGTCCACTATCGACTCTACGAACGCTATATTAATCAGCGCCATTGCGATGGTGATATGTACCCGCCGAGTCGGGAGCAGTTTGATAAATTTTTGGTCGAAAGCTGTGCCAGTAGTTTTTTTATAGAGTTTTGGCTGGCAGATCGGCTGATGTGCGCAGCCACCTGTGATGAGCTGGATGACGGTCTATCGGCGGTGTATACGTTTTTTGATCCCGACGAGACCGCACGTAGTCTGGGCACATTTGCGATTCTCAAACAGATCGAATGGATCAAGCAACATGCTAAACCTTTTGTTTATCTCGGCTACTGGGTACCAGAAGCCCCAAAAATGAACTATAAAATGCAATACAGCCCGCTAGAGATTTTGCTGGAAGGCCGTTGGCAGCGACTATTACGCCCGCTGAATCCAGATGAAACCTTACAACTGACCCGCACCTTGTCACGACCTGAGAACATTTCGGATTATCGGCGTATGCGCTAAACCGATTTAACCAAACCAACCTAGCCAAAGATGTTATCGCGGGTCAGCGCCATCACCTGTGCATCTTCACGGCCATTCGGCGCAGGATAATAGCCGCGCCGCGTACCGACCTGATGAAAACCGAGCTTTTCATACAGTCCAATCGCAGCCTGATTACTCGCACGCACCTCTAAAAACACCATCACGCAGCGCTCACCGAGTGCCAATAGGGATTGCTCTAACAGGATCACCCCGCAGCCTTTACCTTGATATCGTGGATCAATCGCCATCAGCAGTAGATTGGCTTCATCGACCACGGTCTGCAAAATACAAAAACCGATGATTTGGCCAGACTGCTCCAGCACGCTGCAATGCGAGGCGCTGCTCAGGCTATCCAGAAACTGTTGTTTGTTCCACGGGTGAAATTGTACTTGTCGCTCAATCGAAACCACTGCGTCCAAATCTTCGACTTGCATCGCGCGAAACTGCGTCATACTGATCATCGGCATATGAAGATGGCGAATTATAACCAAGTCTTTCGACAAATATTTGAGCGTCATCGATATTTTCTATTGGCTTGCACTGGCGAATTGGTCAATATTACCAGCTGTTTTGTGATGTAGATGATGCGATGAATGAATTTTTCTCGGCGTATGACAGTGCGTTTTGGGCGCTATGGCTGGTGATTGTCACGGTGTTCGTGCAAGGCATGATTGCTGCTGCGATTAAAGCCAAGCAGCCGAACGCGATTCCCGGCCAAATCCCTGATGGACTCGACCACCACAGCCTCGTGTTTCGCACCAGCCGCACCCACTTGAATTCGTTGGAAAATCTCACGACGTTTTTGGGCGCGGCGATGTTGGCAATTCTGGTGGGTGCAGATGCGACGTGGACTGCGGGCTTGATTTGGACGTATGCACTGGCACGTTTGGCGCATATGATTTTGTATTATGCGATTGCGACCAATAAGAACCCAAGCCCACGCAGTTATTTTTATCTGATCGGTGTTGTGGCCAATCTGGGCTTATTGGGCTTAATTGGCTTTAGCTTGTTAAATTGAATGCAGTTAATTCGTGTGGGTATGGCGTGTGGACATAAAAATCCGCTATACTCGCCGCGCTTTGCGGGATTAGTTTAGTGGTAGAACGGGAGCTTCCCAAGCTTTCGGCGTGAGTTCGATCCTCACATCCCGCTCCACATACATGACAATGCCTACCAACACACAGGCACTAAAACCATTAAAAAATTAGAACTTACAACCAATCCATGCCAATTTTTAACAAAATCTACCGCCTTTAAAATCATATGCAAAAGGAAGTTACTGGTCCATGCCAAACCCATGCATCTACAAACGCTGAGCCCGCCCATAGACGACTGGTCTATTTTGTGCTAGCGTAAGCGGCATGAATACTGCCTATAGTGATACCCGCCAACACCTCCTCAGCGTAGGTCATCAACTGATGGCCAGTCGCGGCTTTTCAGCGGTTGGACTGAATGAAATCTTACAGACCGCTGGCGTGCCGAAGGGGTCGTTTTATCATTATTTTAAGTCCAAAGAACTGTACGGACAGGCCGTCTTAGATGATTATTTTGTGCGCTATCTGGCGAGTCTAGAACAGCGTTTTGCCCCATCTAGTCTGATCCCTGCCGCCGCGCAACTGATGGGCTACTGGCGTGACTGGCAAACCGGCTATAGCAGTGCCTGTAGTGCGCAGACCTGCTTAGTGGTTAAACTCAGCGCAGAAGTGGCGGATTTATCCGAGGTGATGCGCTTAACCCTACGCGATGGAACCGATCAAATCGTGGCGCGACTGGCACAGGTGATTGAAGCCGGTCAGACCGATGGCTCACTCAGCCACCTGCACGCCCGTGCGATCTGCGCCCCCAGCTTAGCCGCCATGCTGTACCAAGTCTGGCTGGGTGCGAGTCTACTGGCAAAAATTCACCGGACTGGCCAGCCCATGCAGCACGCGATGCGCACCACCTGCTTTTTTTTAGATCAATAAAATCAATCCAGTACGATTTTTTTGAGCAACCAGATACCAATTTACCACACACTCGCCGCACCAGACGGGTATTTTTAACCTCACACTCTAGACGACTGGTCTAATATAGACCCGCTAGTATCCACCGATCCCAAGCACGACTGAGGCATGAAGACGATGTTGAATTTTGATTTTTATAATCCGACGCAGATTAGTTTTGGCAAAGGAAAAATCGCAGATCTCGACCAATTGGTAGCTCAAGATGCACGCGTGTTGCTGTTGTACGGCGGCAGCAGTGCTGAACGTACTGGCACGCTCGCTGAGGTCAAAGCAGCGCTTGGCGCACGTGAAGTGCAAGAATTTGGCGGGATTGAACCGAATCCCAGCTACGAAACATTGATGCAAGCGGTTGAATTGGTCCGCGCGGAAAAGCTGGATTTTTTACTGGCTGTTGGCGGTGGCTCGGTGATTGATGGCACCAAATTTGTGGCCGCAGCGGTGGGCTATGTCGGTGACGCATGGGAAATTTTAACCAGTCATGGCCGTAAAGTGACCAGTGCTTTACCAATTGGAACGGTGCTGACCCTTCCGGCAACTGGCTCAGAAATGAACAGTGGCGGCGTGGTCACCCGCAAATCATTACAGGCTAAGTTGGCCTTTCAGCATCGCTTACTATTTCCAAAATTTTCGATTTTAGATCCAGCTAAAAGCTTTAGCTTACCGCCACGTCAAGTGGCCAATGGCGTGGTCGATGCCTTTGTGCATACCATTGAACAATATCTGACCTATCCAGTCGATGCACGAGTACAGGATCGCTTTGCCGAAGGGCTATTACAGAGCTTGATTGAAATCGGCCCGGTCACGCTGGCTGAGCCAACCAACTACGATGCCCGCGCAAATCTGATGTGGGTGGCGACGTTGGCGCTCAATGGTTTGATTGGTGCCGGTGTGCCACAAGATTGGGCGACGCATATGCTCGGACATGAGGTCACTGCGCTGTATGGCCTTGACCATGCACAGACGTTGGCGGTGATTTTGCCCGCGATGCTCGATCTGCGCCGTGACAGCAAACAGGCCAAACTGCTGCAATACGCCGAACGGGTCTGGGGCATTACCCAAGGTAGCGACCAGCAGCGGATTGATGCTGCGATTGCGCAAACTCGGGCGTTTTTTGAGTCATTGGGGGTTAAAACCCGCTTGCGTGACTATGGCCTTGGTACCGAAGTGGTCGATGGCTTAGTGGCACAACTAGAAGCCCATGGCATGACCCAATTGGGTGAGCGTCGAGACGTGGATTTGGCCTTAAGCCGCCGAGTCTATGCTGCTAGCGTTTAAGCGGACGGGTGCCACGCGGGTGTTTTTAGCATCCGCTCCATTGAAGTTGAGGAGTCAATCGCATGTCACAATCTAAGCAAATCAACCGCCAAATCGTGCTGGCCTCACGCCCACACGGTGCGCCTACCGCAGACAATTTTCGGTTAGAACAGCAGC
>JBBKWW010000087.1:0-5187 GCA_037969155.1 Moraxellaceae bacterium | reverse complement strand
TCGCTATGACTCCCCAACCGCACCAAGCTCAAAATCAGCAACTCGTCTTCGTCAGTTTTTTGATAGATCAACACCAAATCAGGCTTGATATGGCAATCGCGGAAATCCTGCCACTGCCCTGTCAGTGCATGATCGCGGTATTTGACGGGTAGCGCCTGATCTTGCGCCAGCATCTCTAGCACAGTCACAAATTCTGCTTGCAGTACCTGCCGGTATTGACCTTTTGCCTCACGTTTGAGGTCTTTTTTAAACTGTCTTGTCTGTTTAATCGTCCGCATTCAGCACAGCCTGCAACTGATCCAACGTCACCACCTTGAGCTGTCCGGCGCTTGCCGCTTGCATCGCTGCAACGGTTTCGGCGTTCGGTTGCCAAACCTCAAACGGCAGTTTTTTTTCCTTGGCGACTTTGGTCAACAGCAAGCGCACAGCATCGGATACCGTTAAGCCCATACTGGCGAGTACTTCAGCCGCTTCTTGTTTAACCGACTCGTTGATACGAGTGGTGACCAGTGCATTCGCAGCCATGTAACACCTCAGAGCATCTGTGATTAACAATGTATATCATAGCATATTATCTCACCGTGTGGATCACGCCCAAATCACCAACACCGCCCCAACCACCACCAACGCCAAACCCAGATGATCGGTACGTTGCAATTTTTCTTTAAAAAACCAAGCTGAAATCATCAGGGTAAATAACACCTCGACCTGACCAAGTGTTTTCACAATCGCTACCGATTCCAAGCTCATCGCGGTAAACCAACCGAGTGAACCGAGAAAACTCGCCACACTGACCGACGCAGTTAAGCCCTTACGCTGCCACAATGCCCATAACGTTGCCCGACGGGTCAGCCCCAACCACAGCAACATGATCACGGTCTGCAAGCCAATCACGCACAGCAACACCCAGCCCGCCCGATGTAAAAATGGCAAACTGCTCAGCTCTAAACTCGCTTCACGCACCAACAGTGAAGTGATCGCAAAGGCCAAACCACTGCCCAACCCCGTCCACAAAATCGGCCACGACAACGAGCGGATATTCTGTGCGCCACTGAGCAAAAATACCGCCACGCCGCCAATTAACACGCCCAGCCAACCCAACAGACTGAGCTGATCGGCCAGCAATGCCGTACCGATTAAGGCGGCTAATACTGCTTCACTTTTGGCCAGCCCAACCCCGATGGCGTAGTTTTTTTGTTGGAATAACCGCACCATCAGCACCGTCGCCACAATCTGACTGAGCGATGCGACCCCGATATACAGCCAAAATCGCCCCGTAAATTCAACCGCTGCGACCGTCTCGCCCTGACTACTGCTGTGTTGATATAGCCCGAACAGATACAACGCCGCCAACGGACTGGCACAAATAAACCGCGCCAACGTCACGCCGTAGGCATCCACTGAGCTGCTGAGTTGTTTTTGGAAGGCATTGCGCCATGACTGCATAAACGCAGCCATCAGGGTAAACGGAATCCACAACATCAGACTTCCAGCATAAAGGTCACCGGGCCGTCATTGACCAGACTCACTTGCATGTCTGCACCAAACACGCCTGTTTGGACCGGTGCATAACGTGCTTGCGCTTGGGTCACCAGATAGTCAAACAAGGCTTTGGCCTCGGTAGGCAGCATGGCAGGCGCAAAGTCTGGCCGTAAGCCCTTATTGGTCGCTGCCATCAAGGTAAATTGCGAAACCAATAACAAGCCGCCGCCTGTTTGGGTTAGGCTCAGGTTCATTTTGCCAGACTCATCACTAAACACCCGATAAGCCAGCAGTTTATCCAGTAGCTTCTCAGCGTGTGCTTCGGTGTCCCCTTTGCCCAAACCAACCAACACCAATAAACCCGCGTCGATCTGGCCGATGATTTGCTGCTCGACCAGCACTTGAGCCGATTGAACCCGTTGAATTAACGCACGCATCTCTTGATATTCCAGTATTCATCAGGCGGCCTTAATAGTAGCGCAAGTGGTAGCCCTGACCCCACCAGATCTTGTACAGTCTGCCTATGATTGACTATGCCGTGAACCGTTAATGGCTACTTTTCCGCTGCTGCTCGCCCCGATGGACCTACTCCCGCATCTCGACCATCCTGAACTGCGTATCATCGACCTCAGTCGAGAGTCGGTGTTTAAACAAGTACATCTACGTGGCGCAGTGTGGCTAAATGCCCGCCGCCTCATGCGTGGCGTTGAACCCGTCGCGGCAGGTCTGCCCGATCTGGACACGCTGACCGCACTGATGGCTGAATTGGGCATCACGCCGCAGCATCATGTGGTTGCCTACGACGACGAAGGTGGCGGTTGGGCGAGTCGGCTGATTTGGACGTTACATCGGCTCGGACATCAGCAAGTGTCATTGTTGGATGGTGGTATTCATGCGTGGTTGGCGGAGGGCTTACCGACCGAAGAAGGCCATGCGCCAACAGCACCGGCCGCCACACAGAATTGGATACTTGATCCACAGCCTGAAATCAGTGCAGAGCAACTCATGGCGAGTCTTCAGCAAGGCGACTATCAGCTGTGGGACTGCCGTAGCCGTGAAGAATATACCGGCGACCGACTGGCTGCACGGCGCGGGGGCCATATTCCCAGCGCACGGCATTACGAATGGACTCGCGCCATGGATCGCAGCAACGCCCTGCGGCTACGGCCACTCGATCAGATTCGGCAAGAACTCAAAGAATACGGTATTCTAGGCGACCCATCACAACCCATTGTCACCTACTGCCAAAGCCACCATCGCTCTAGCTTTACGTATGTACTGGCTAAAATTTTGAGCTTACCGATTCAAGCCTATGCAGGTGGCTGGAGCGAATGGGGCAATCGCAGTGACACCCCGACTCACACTGGAGAATCCGCTTGAGTATTGTCAAAAAAAACCTCATCAAACGCCTAAAAACTGCTGGTTTTATTCATGCCCAGCACCTACTGCCACAGCAGCAACTCAGCCGTCTGGTCGGGCAACTGGCGGCCAGTCAAAACCCACTGATCAAGCAAAGCTTTATCCGTGGTTTTGCCAAAAAATATCAAATTGATATGAGTCTCGCACAAGACGAAGATCTGAACACCTATTCAAGTTTTAATGCGTTTTTTACCCGCTCCATCAAGTCCAGCGTGCGGCCAATCGACCCAGAACCGAATCATATTGTGTCACCGGCCGATGGCGCCATCTCACAAATCGGTCAGATCGGTGGCGATGCGGTATTTCAAGCCAAAGGCCAGCATTTTTCGGCCGTCGAACTGATCGGTGATCGGGCATTGACCCAGCCTTTTTTAGATGGTCAATTTGCCACCATATACCTGTCGCCGCGTGATTATCACCGTGTGCATATGCCGTTTGCAGGGCGTTTAACCGAAACGATTTATATCCCTGGTGAGCTGTTTTCGGTCAATGGCACCACCGCCGCCCATGTCGATGGCTTATTTGCCCGCAATGAACGCATGGTCTGTCTGTTTGATATTCAAGTGAATGGCAACACCGAACGCATGGCTGTAGTGCTGGTTGGTGCGATGATCGTCGCGGGCATCGAAACCGTCGCGACGGGCAAAATCACCCCGTCAGGCCAAATCGAACGTCGCAGCCATGACCTAGCACTGGAAAAAGGCGCAGAACTGGGGCGCTTTTATCTCGGCTCGACTGCGATTATTTTGCTACCGCCTGAACTGTCGGCATGGGTCAGCAGCTTAAACGCCAATGACGCGGTAGTGATGGGACGTAAAATCGGCGTTTTTAACTAAATCAACAGCCTAAAACCCCGCTGCTGGATCCTCAAAAAATCCAGCAGCGGCCTCAGATCAAACAACGGACCATTGAGCCGACACGCTCATCTTTCGCATATTCGACCGATTATTTTTTAGGAACAATCATGGCTGGCTCAAGTTTACTGACGTTAATCGATGATATTGCGACGATTCTAGATGATGTGTCGCTGATGACCAAAGTCGCCGCCAAAAAAACCGCAGGCGTACTCGGCGATGATCTGGCCTTAAACGCGCAACAAGTCGCTGGTGTACAAGCCGACCGTGAGATTCCCGTGGTATTGGCGGTGGCCAAAGGCTCCGCGATCAATAAAATGATTCTCGTCCCATCGGCGTTATTGATCAGCTTTTTTTTACCGTGGCTGATCACACCGTTACTGATGCTGGGTGGACTGTTCTTGTGTTTTGAGGGCGCGGAAAAACTGGCCCATAAATACCTACACGCCGATGAAGCAGACGATCACGCGGCTCGGGTCGAGGCGTTGGCCGATGCTAACACCGATATGGTGGCGTTTGAAAAAGATAAAATCAAAGGCGCGATTCGGACTGATTTTATTCTATCGGCAGAAATTATTGTGATTGCGCTCGGTTCAGCCGCAGGTGCAAGCCTACTGAATCAAACCTTGGTGCTGGTGATTATTTCGATTGCGATGACCATCGGCGTGTATGGTCTGGTCGCGGGGATTGTCAAAATCGACGACCTTGGCTTGCATCTACTGAAAAAAACCAGTAACGCCGCCCAAACCACAGGCCGCATGCTGCTGGCTGCCGCGCCAAAATTAATGAAATTTTTATCAGTGGCCGGCACGATTGCGATGTTTTTGGTCGGTGGCGGTATCTTGGTACATGGTGTCCCTGCACTGCATCACGGCGTTGAAGATCTGTCGCATCTGACTGGCCTATTTTCGAGTCTGACCGGTGCACTACTCAATGGCTTGGTTGGACTATTGGCGGGTGCGCTGGTGGTGGCAATTTTGATGCTATTTCAAAAACGACGTGGCCAGTCTGCCCACTAATCCATCCACTCCGGAGTATGTATGATCAAAGGCGCAGGCGGTACCGACGGCGGCATCGGACAGTTTCTCATCGGGCTGGTGATGATGGTCGGTGGGTTTTATCTGTTACTGAATTCGATCCACGTCAGCTCTAGCTTTGGTTTTGGCGCACGCTTATTTAGTTTTGGCGCAGGCAATGCGTGGGGGGTGACCACGGGTATGATCCTGATTCCTTTTATTTTTGGGGTTGGGATTATTTTTTACAATGCTAAAAACTGGCTGGGTTGGTTACTCGCGGGGGGTGCGTTGGTGGCATTGATTTTTGGGGTCATTGCCAGTTTGCGTTTTGGTTTTAGTGGCATGAGTGCGTTTGATTTGCTGGTGATTTTGGTGCTGTCGATGGGGGGATTGGGCTTGTTTTTACGCTCGTTGCA
>JBBKWW010000086.1:0-16351 GCA_037969155.1 Moraxellaceae bacterium | reverse complement strand
CATTACATTGCTGAACTGCTTGGCTGTGGCGAGCTGTCTACCCAACCCAATATCAAACTACTGGACATCGGCACAGGTGCAAATGGCATCTATCCACTGTTGGCCTGCCAAATCTACGGCTGGCAATGTGTGGGCAGTGATATTAATGATCAATCGCTTCAGAACGTGGCCTCGATTATCGCTCATAATCCCCAGCTTAAAGGTCAACTCACCCTGCGCAAGCAACCCGATAAGCATCAGATGTTTACTGGCATTATTCAAGCGGGCGAGTATTTTGATGTCAGCGTCTGCAATCCACCGTTTCATGCCTCAGCAGAAGACGCGGTTAAAAGCAGCCAACGCAAACTGAGCAATCTGGCGCGTCATCGTGGCGAGCAAAATACGACTCAGATTTCAACACCCACCGCTCAAGCGCTTAATTTTGGTGGTCTAGATGCCGAGCTATGGTGCAATGGCGGTGAGCGGCTATTCCTGAAAAAAATGATCAAAGAAAGCCAGCTGTTTGCCAATCAATGCCGCTGGTTTACCAGCTTGGTGTCCAAAATTGACAATATTCAACCTACAAAAAAATTACTGCGAAAGCTTGGGGCAACTGACATCCGCGAAATCGACATGACGCAGGGCAATAAAATCACCCGTATATTGGCTTGGACATTTGTACCAAAACACTGATCTTGATCAATTCACTGAGGTCACAAAATTCACCTGCATTAATTGCAACATAAATGCTTCTGAAACCTCACTGATCGCATGTGTGGTGCACGCATGAATATCGCCTGCTTTATTACCTAAAGCAATATCGACGCTATTCGGTTTGTCATCGTGAAGAAATAGTACAATTTTTTTATCGAGTGCGAGACAATCGACAGTAATCGCATCGGCTCGAATGCCTTGCTTACGCAGGTTTTTATCCATGATGCCCATGACGGTATTGATACTTTTAAATTGCTGGTACAGCAGATCATTGGCACTGGCGACTATCTCTGATAGGTGTTTTAGACTGCTGTTCATATTTGGCTCACATCCATCATGTACGGCTAAGCATTGTATTTTACTGTGATAGCCTGCACCACGCTTCAGGCTTTAATCAGCAAAAATTTATGCCTGTAATGGCTGCAAAACCCGTAACATTAATGATATCAATGCTCAGGAAATTTCCCATGACCCCAAAGGCTGCCGACTGCATCCGTATCGTATCCCTTAACCTGAACGGCCTACGCGCCGCTGTGAGCAAAGGTGTTCTCGACTGGATCGAACAATCTGGCGCTGATATCGTCTGCCTACAAGAAACTCGCCTAACCGACGCACAGTGGGGCGATAGCTTTAAACTGCCCTTGTGGCATCACCATCTATTCGCCGCCGAAAAAGCAGGCTATGCAGGCACAGCGATCTATAGTCGTTTGCCATTCGTCTCGGTCAGTGATGGGCTAGGTTTCGAGATTTGTGATACCCAAGGTCGCTTCACCGCCGCCGAGTTTCAGCGTCCCGATGGCTCACTATTTACCGTCGCCTCAGCCTACTTCCCATCAGGCTCCAGCGGTGAAGATGCCCAAGCACGTAAGGACGAATTCCTACGCCAGATCCTACCGCTGCTCAGCGACTGGCAACAGCAAGGTCAATCACTGATTCTGTGTGGTGATGTCAATATCGTCCATCAAGCAATCGATATCAAAAACTGGAAAGGCAACCAAAAAAATTCCGGCTGCCTACCACATGAGCGCGCTTGGCTGGATACGTTGTTTGATCAAGTCGGCTATGTCGATGCGTTTCGTGCCAAAAACCAACAGCCGCACGAATATTCATGGTGGTCAAATCGAGGCCAAGCCTATGCCAATAATGTTGGCTGGCGTATTGATTACCAGATTGCTTCAGCCGATTGGCGCGATAAAATTCAACAGGTTGCGATTTATAGAGAGCGCAAATTTAGCGACCATGCACCGGTGATTGTTGATTATTGTTTTTAATACTGGAGAGTTGTGTAAGCCACAGCGCACAAGCATTGCGACTTTTTGCGGCTATACGTGGCTTTAGCAAAACGGCATGATGGCTCTACGGCACAAGGAAGTCGGTCAGGATGACCCGAAGGAAGGATTGCCGTAGGACGAAAAAGTACATCACTTGTGAAAGTGGTGGTGGTAAGGACGCATTGACAGGATGTTGAATCGAGACCCGCTCTGTCAGGATGATAGTTGAGCGGGTTTTCTCTATTAAAAACATCTAAAAACATCTAAAAACATCTAAAAACAAAGCATTACACACCTACTGAGCAAACCAAGACCCAACAACCCGCGCCTGATATTACTCGTATACACTAAACCTCTAATCCGATTCAGATTGCCTCGATGTTTTAATCATGGCATGTTGCATATTTGCTGCGCATGGCAGGCAGCGCAAACATAGACAAGGAGGTCTTTCGTGTGACTATTGGGCAGATCATTCACTGTTGTTGCTGGCTCATGTGCGGCTGGATGACGCTGCTGTACAGCCCCTATAGCCTTGCAAGCGACCTCAGCATCACGCGACCACCGGCCAAGACTGTGAATGTCGGCCAGCTGGTCGATGGCCAAATCTCGCTTGGTGCATCGCTAGACTATTGGATGACTGACACAGGGCAGATACCACCCACAGAGCAAATCATCAGTAATCCTGAGATGCTCAACTGGCGCAGCCAAGATGCCTTAGAGCCGAATTTTGGCTTTAATCCGACACCGCATTGGTTTCGAGTACGACTACACAATAACAGCGATCAAGACGTGCAGCGGCTCATTGAGCTGTCCTACGCCCTATTAGATGAAGTCGATTTTTATCTGATTCAAAATGGCAAAGTGATCAAGCGGGTACAGACCGGTGACCAACGTAGCATGCAACAGCGGGCGATTTATCATCGGCATTTTTTACTGCCCGTTGATATTCCAGCTCAAGGTGAAAGACTACTGCTGATGCGAGTAAAAACCATGGGTTCGTTACAACTGCCACTGACATTGTGGGATTTGAGCGAGTTTTTTAAGCATGATCAATTGATTTTTTCTTTTCAAATCATGTTTATCGGCATCATGATCGGCCTGACGCTGTATAATTTTCTACTATTTATCAATACATTAGATATCAGCTATTTTTGGTACGTTGCGAGTATGTCCGCCATTACTGGGCTGATTTTATGCTTATATGGGATTCCAGCACAGTTTCTTTGGCCGAATTATCCTCGCTTAAACAACCTATCGCTGGTGGCTGCGCTGTGCCTTAGCCTGATTACCACCTCATTATTTACTTATTATTTTTTAAAACTCAAACGCCTATCAATCCTGATTCGGTTTGGATTTTTCAGCTTAATTACCTTAGGCTGTCTAATTTTTGTGCTGAATTTTTTTATTCCATATCATATTTCGATTTGGCTCAGTACATTTTTAACAATCTTTGAAGCCTCTATCGCAATTGCCACGGGCTTATACCTGTGGGCACGTGGTGAAGTATTGGCGCGATTCTATACGATCGCATGGTTTGCATTTTTTTCTGGCACGGTGATTTTGGTGCTGAGCAAATGGGGCTTTATCCCACGCAATCTATTGATTGAAAATATTTTACCCATTGGCTGTGTGATCGAAGGTTTATTGTTGTCATCTGCACTGGCCTATCGGATGAATCGACATCGGCAAAGACACTTGCAAACGCAATCCGATTTATTACGTGTGCAACAAGAAGCCAATATCCTATTGGAACAGCGCGTGGCTGAGCGTACCGCGCAGTTAGAACAGGTGAATCAAAAGCTATATACTTTGAATCAAAAGGACATGCTCACCAAACTGTATAATCGCGCATTTTTTGAGGAAAAATTACTACACGAATGGCAAAAAGGCACGCGGGGGCATAATCCGATGTCACTGCTGATGATCGACAGTGATTATTTCAAAAAAATCAATGATACCTATGGCCATTTGTGTGGCGATGCCTGTCTGGTGCATTTGGCTACGCTACTCAAAAGTAGTGTCAATCGAGCTGGTGATTTTGTAGCACGCTATGGGGGGGAAGAGTTTGTGGTGTTGCTCTGTCACACCGAGGCCAAAAACGCCGCTTTGGTGGCTGAGCGAATTCGACGCTTGATCGAGCAAACCCCACTGATCTGGCAAAAACAATCCATCGCACTCACCGTCAGTATTGGTGTGGCGGCAACCGTGCCTCACACCCTCATCGACCCAAAAACCTTGCTACAAACCGCCGACCAAGCCTGCTATGCTGCCAAGCGTCAAGGTCGTAATCAGATTCAAGTCTCTGTATCCCCACAAGCGCAAATGCTGGATGCCACTTCAGCCTTTCGATTGTAGTCGGCTCTCAGTACACGAACCAGTGTAAGCCAAAGCGTACAAGGATTACCGATATTTGCCTCTAGTCATCAAACCGTCCAACAGGCATTATAGCTCTACGGCACAAGGAAGTCGGTCAGGATGACCCGAAGGAAGGACTGCCGTAGGATGCAAAGACAATACATTTCGGTGTAACGTCGTAAGGATGCAGTAACAGGACGTTGAATCGAGACCCGCCCTATCAGGATGATATTTGGGCGGGTTTCTCTATTTTAAATACCACTTTCTTGACACAAGCACACTATCATGACAGTTCAGGCTGCTGCGCTTGATCAACATAGCGCTGAATTCGATACACCAACACATCAGCGTCTTGCCATTCATTGAGACGAATCAAAAAAGACGGCTGAGCCACATTACACATTTGGACACGAATGCGGCCTTCTTCTTCCACCACATAGTCAATATCGCCCCACATGCAGGTCAAATTTTCTTGGCGACGATTAGGATCTTGATACAGCAAACCATGATCATCTAAAACGATTTTGGTGTCCTTGCTACGAGTGACATAGGATGCCCAAGCAAACATTGCTAAAAAAATCGCTAGCAGCAGCAAATACTGGATTTCCGCCAGCTCTTCTAAGCTTAATATCAGCACCATGATCGCTTGCCCCAGTAACAGCGGCAGCAGCGATGCAGGTTTTCGGGTAAATGTTAACACCATGACGAACCCAACTTCACTGAATCCACACCGAATAACGCCAACACCGCTTGGGGAATCCCCTGACTGATCGCTCGAATCAGGGTCTCGCTAAACAATGGATGCTCATCCGTGAGGAGTATGTTTATGCGTTTGAGGATAGACCTCAGCAATCAGATTGTCTACTACTGATGGGTCAGCCAAGGTGGAGATATCACCGAGGGTATCTAGCTCATTGGCAGCGATTTTACGCAGAATCCGCCGCATAATTTTACCCGAGCGAGTTTTCGGTAAACCTGGTGCCCAATGAATCGCATCAGGCGTGGCAATCGGGCCGATTTCTTGCCGCACAAAATCACGTAACTCTTTGCGCAGACCCTCACTCGGCTCAACACCAGCCTGTAGCGTCACAAATACACAAATGCCTTGGCCTTTTAAGTCATGTGGCATACCGACCACCGCCGATTCGGCGACCGCTTGATGCGCCACCAAGGCGCTTTCGATTTCCGCTGTGCCTAAGCGATGACCTGACACATTCAGCACATCATCGACCCGACCCGTGATCCAATAATCACCATCGACATCACGTTTTGCGCCGTCACCGGTGAAATACATGCCTTTATAGGTCGAAAAATAGGTCTCGATAAAGCGTTGATGATCGCCGTATACACTGCGCATCTGACCCGGCCACGAGTCAAGCAACACCAGATTGCCTTCACATGCGCCATCTAATACGTTGCCCTCCGCATCAACAATCGCAGGCTGTATGCCATACATCGGACGCATCGCTGAACCGGGCTTCATATCGCCCGCGTTCGGTAATGGTGCCATCAAAACACCACCCGTTTCAGTCTGCCACCACGTATCCACAATCGGACAACGCGATTCACCGACCACGCGATAATACCAACTCCACGCTTCAGGATTAATCGGCTCACCGACTGAACCGAGCAAACGCAAACTGCTGCGATTACTTTGCCGCACGTATTCATCGCCTTCACGCATCATGGCGCGAATCGCGGTCGGCGCAGTATACAAAATCGTCACATCATGCTTGTCGATGATTTGGCCAACGCGCGCCCACGTCGGGTATTGCGGCACGCCTTCAAACATCACACTGCTCACGCCATTAGACAGTGCACCGTATAACAAATAACTGTGACCCGTCACCCAACCCAGATCAGCCGTACACCAGTACACATCATTTGGCTTCAGATCAAACACTTCGCGAAAGGTACTGGTCACATACACCAAATACCCAGCCGTGGTATGCAGCACGCCTTTCGGTTTACCCGTGCTGCCAGAAGTATATAAAATAAACAGTGGATCTTCCGCATTCATCACGGTCGCGGGACACTGATCCGACGCATCAGCAATCAGTTCGTGATACCAGCGGTCGCGGCTTTGATCCCAATCGACCTGACCACCGGTGCGATGTACCACCACCACGTCGTTGACACATTGCGTGCCATCGATTTGTAGGGCGGCATCGACATTGGCTTTCAGTGGAATATGCTTGCCGCCGCGTACGCCTTCATCGGCAGTGATCACTAGACTAGAGCCACAATCAGCAATCCGTCCGGCCAGTGCATCGGGTGAAAATCCACCAAACACCACCGAATGCACGGCACCAATCCGCGTACAGGCCAGCATGGCAATCGCGGTTTCGGGAATCATCGGCATATAAATAGTAATTCGGTCGCCTTTTTTGACACCCAGTGTTTTTAGGGCATTACTCAGTCGACACACTTCGTCATGTAGCTCACGATACGAAATAATCTTGTGTTCGGCGGGGTGATCACCTTCCCAGATCAAAGCAGGCTTATCGGGATGCGTGGCCAAATGCCGATCTAGACAATTCGCGGACACATTGAGCTGGCCTTCCTCAAACCATTTAATCCGAAAGTCTTCAGCGTGAAATGATACATCACGCACCGTATCAAACGGCTTAATCCATTCGACCACAGTGGCCTGCTCACGCCAATACTCAGCGTTTTGCTGTATTGAGCGGTGATAGTTTTCTTGATATTGTGCCGCCGTTAAATTAGCGTGTTCGGCAAATTCAGGCGACGGCGTAAAGCGATGTTGAGTCATTGCAACGTCCTGTTTTGGTGTTGATTGCTTGGACTGAGTATCTCGCGCCCAGCAGCGTTAGCCCAATTATGCGGTGCTCTAACCGCAATACAATAGCGGGATTGTTCAAAAAAACGGGCAGCGACGACCAAAGTACGATCAGCAACCACACCGGTACAACAACGTGGGCGGTCATGCAGCTGTCGGCCACAGATAGCATCTGGGTATTTTAGATTTAGAGGTCGGTAAATCTTGGGTTGTGCGCATCCCTGCAAAGCGAAGCCAACTGTGCTACAACAAATGCATGTTCATCATGCAACGGCTTAGCCATGAAACTGCAACTGCATCACCAGATTTTTTTGGCCATTTTACTTGGCGCACTGTTTGGGGCATTCACCAGTACAGATGGCAATCTGTTCGGCCTGCCTGTTTTACCGGTCTATAACACACTGGGTGATTTGTTTTTAAATGCACTCAAGATGGTGGTGATTCCACTGGTCATGACTGCAATTATCAGCAGTTTAATTGGACTTGGCCAAGACAGCGGATTAGGGCGACTTGGGATTAAAACCGTTGGGTTTTACTTAGTCACCAGTCTGGTGGCGGTCTTAATCGGCCTCGCTATGGTCAACCTGATCGCACCAGGCATCGTGGCAGGTCAAGCGGCACAAAGCCTCGATGGCCTAGCCAATCAAGCCAGCCAAGTGGTGGCGCGGGCTGATGGTCGCTCTACCAGCGACTTTGCCCAAATTATTTTACAAATTTTCCCACCCAATTTGATTGATGCTGCGCTCAAAAACCAACTGCTCGGCTTAATCGTGTTTTCGCTGCTGTTCGGTTATTACCTGCGCACCCTACAAGGACAAGCCGCTGACACGCTACGCCAGATGATCACCGCCAGTTATGAGGTGATGATTCGAATCACGTTATTGATTATTCGTTTTGCACCGCTCGGCGTATTTGGTCTGATCGCCGCCAATGTCGCCAATCCAGATTTTACCCTAGCTGAACTACAACGCCTCGGCTGGTTTGTGCTGACGGTCTGTGCTGGCCTTGCATTACACGCGCTGATCGTCATGCCCTTGCTGCTACGCTTGATTGCGCGGCGCTCGCCATTACGTCACTTACAAGCCATGTCTCCAGCATTGCTGACTGCATTTTCATCGGCAAGTTCGGCCGCGACTTTACCGTTGAGCTTGGAATGCACCCAATATCGCTCTGGGGTCTCACAACGGATCAGCAGCTTTGTACAGCCCCTCGGTGCGACTGTCAACATGGATGGCACCGCCATGTATAGCGTGATCGCGGTGATTTTTATTGCCCAGATTTACGCTGTAGAGCTGACTTGGGCGAATCAACTGATGATCGTATTGGTGGCTTTGTTTTCGTCGATTGGGGTCGCAGCCGTGCCCTCTGCATCACTGGTGGCGATTATTTTAATGCTCAATATGATTGGCTTACCCGCTGAAGCAATTGCGTTGATCATGGTCACAGATCGAGTATTGGATATGCTCCGCACCACGGTCAATGTCTGGGGCGATAGTGTCGGTGCAGTGGTGATTGCTCGCAGTGAAGGCGAAGAACAGGTACTCAGCTTGCCTGTGAGCGCAATGGAAGCTCAACAACGCACGCTGAGTCATTAAAAAAATGCCATTAAAAAGCCGACCCTTACTAGGTCGGCTTTTTTACATCAGCAATACAGCTTAAAGAGGAGTACGATCATCTGTGATCGATGCGTTAGGCACAGATGTCGGCTGTTTTGTTTCCGCATCGGCCTGATCTAACCACTTGGTCAGCAACCGATCCGCAGCTTCACGCCCACCCAGACCAAAGGCCAAGGCAAATGCAATCGCTACCGCACCCAGTGTCAAGCCAAAGGCCATATTGACAATCGAATCAGCAATGCCCATGGCACGCAGACCCATCGCAATCACCAAGCCCATGATCAACACGCGAACCAAAGTGCCCAGCCACGCTGAATCACGGCTACGCTGCACAGTATCGCCAACAGTTTTGGCCAACCAAAGCCCAATCGCCAAGATCACGGTACCTAACAGAATATCAGCACCGAAAGCGATAAACATCGCGATCAATCCACTGACGCCTACCATATCTAACCGATTTGCGGCTTCAACCACGGCAAACAACATGGCAAAGAATACCAACAGCATCCCCACCATCTGAGCAACGCTTTTTTGGCCGAGTGCATCAGGCATGCCCATTTTCGCAGGTAGGCTATTCACCCCCGTACTATTAAGCAGTCCTTCAATCACCGACGCTACAAAACGCGATACAACCCAGGTCAAGCCCAAAATCAATACCGCAGCAATGATATTCGGCAATGCCTCAGTGATCTGATACAACATCTGTGTCGCAGGCTGCGAAATTGCTTCAATTTGCAGCGCATCTAGGGCAGCAATCAAAGTCGGAATCAGGATCAGTAAGAATACAATCGTACCCGCCACACTCGGTAGGTTGGTTTGTTCACTCAAGCCGCCACGTTGTGCCAGCGATTGTAAGTTCAGACCTGACACCACATTGGTCACGATGCCACGTACAATCTTGGCGATCATGTAGCCGACGACAGCAATCACCGCCGCAGCAAACACATTTGGAATAAAGACCAAGATGTCAGTGATCATGCTTTGGATCGGCAGCAGCAAACCATTCAGGCCAAGTGCTGCAAGGATCATCGGCAAAAACAGCAGAAACACCAGCCAGTACGCAATCTGACCGATATTACTACTCAGCGCAGTTGCGCCGGCCTCGGCACTGAGACGCTCATCCAAGCTAGTCATGGCCAAAACACGGGTTAAACCCAGCCGAACCGTAACCGCCAGCACCCAAGCCACCAAACCAAGAATCAACGCCGCAAAGATACGCGGCAAGAAGGTCAATACCTCATTGATCATGTTGGCAAATGGGGCAGAAACCACTTGTAAATTAAGTAAGTTCAAACTGGCCACTAACGCAATGACCAAAACGAACCAAAAAACCACCCGCGCACCCAGTCTCTCGAAGTCATAAGACTGATCAGCGCTGGTATTCAGCCGCTGATTGGCGCCAAGCGCAGCCAATAATTTGCGAACCCCCGCACCTGCGAATAGGGCAATTAACCAACCCACTAATAACAGGGCCAACGCACCCAAAATCACTTGTAACTGCCCACCTAGCGAATGCTGTAGGTCGTTCACAAAACCGTAAGGTTCCATCATGAGTCCTCAATCTGGTCACAACATCTTGGTTTGTCAGAGCCGCACATCGCGCTTCCGCCATCCCAATCTGCTGAATGATGTCATTTGTCATCTGATTGGCTTCACATCACAGCAAAACTGCCGCAGCATCCACCACCAAATAGGTAAAATCCCGCATTCTTCATTGCGACATACCAACAAACCATAACAAACTCACATGGCGCACGAATTTCACTTCTCTGTAAAAACCCTCATAAAAATCACATCAATCAAAAAAAATAATATAAAAACAGCAGCTTATACTTACAACATCAAACACATAAAGCATACAACATTACTCCAGCGGGCTGACCTAAAACCCCCACCTCGTGCGTTAATCTGCTTAAAGTGAGCTTTTATCTGTTTTTCAAAAAATCATATTTAAATCAAAAGGCCAGATTTAGCATCTGACCTTCACACCACTTTAGGGCTAAAAAATTAATCAGCAATCACCCATTCTGGCTCTTGCACATGGCGTGGACCTGCTGCTTTGGCAAAGGTATGCTCAAGCAAATGACTTAGCTTGTCTATTGCCCCCTCTAGCGCTTGGTCGACCGTATCTCCTTTGGCCGTGACTGCGACAGGCTTCATACCTGCTGGGCGTGCCTCAATCATACATTGCTTGTCATGCTCACCGTGCTTTGCGGCGTTTTCATCACTAAAATGCACTTCAAAATGAGTGATTCGATTACTCTGGCGGTCGAACTCTTGTTCTAAACGAGTGCGGACATGTGAATTTAGGCGGTCACTACCTTCGATATGGTTATCTGTACGAACCAAAATTTTCATGCTTACCATCCTTACGTTAACCGTTGCGGTAAGATGACTGTACCGAGAAATTGGTGTTAAGTTCTGTAAAGCTTATAATACAATTTGTAATTGTTAATTTTTTTATGCGATATTGGGCGATTTTTTAAAATTACAGTTAAATAATATAAAGCTCTTGACCGACAACACAAGCACGCTGTGTGAGACTAAGGCACGGACAGCAGCAGGTAGTCTCAACACGCTCGACTGATGTTTGATGACGATTTAATGGTTGGTTTTTTGGTTCGACAAGCTCACCATCCGCTTGTCGATTCGCTGCTTGTTCGGTGACGGCGCCGATCGACCTCACACCAAAATAGCGGCCAGATTGCCCTTTTGCTCCAGCCACTGCTTACGGTCGGCCGAACGCTTTTTAGCCAGCAATTTATCTAATAACTGGTTGGTCTGCTGTAGATCATCCATATCTAGCTGGACTAAGCGACGGGTATCCGGATCCATAGTGGTCTCACGCAATTGCAAGGCGTTCATCTCACCTAGACCTTTAAAGCGGGTGATCTGTGGATTTTTGCCTTTAATCTTTTTTAGCACTGTCGCGAGTTCATCATCATCTAATGCGTAATGCACTTCTTTGCCCGCATCAACCCGATACAGCGGTGGCATCGCCACAAACAAATGTCCCTGCTCAATCAAGGTCGGAAAATGCTTGACGAACAGTGCGCACAGCAACGTGGCAATATGCAGACCGTCCGAATCGGCATCAGCCAAAATACAGACCTTGCCATAGCGCAACTCGGACAAGTCATCACTGCCGGGGTCAACGCCAATCGCAATCGCAATATCATGCACTTCTTGTGAGGCCAGCACCTCGTCTGCCGACACTTCCCAGGTGTTCAAAATCTTACCGCGTAACGGCATGATTGCCTGAAAATTGCGGTTACGTGCTTGCTTGGCACTGCCACCGGCTGAGTCACCTTCCACCAAAAATAGTTCAGTTTGTTCACGAGTATTGCTAGCACAATCTGCCAGCTTGCCGGGTAAAGCAGGGCCTGACACCACACGCTTACGTTCGACTTTTTTGGATGCTTTTAGGCGACGACCCGCGCGGGCAATCGCCATTTCGGCCAGTTGTGTCCCCATATCAGCGTGTTGATTCAGCCACAAGCTAAAGGCGTCTTTGGCCATGCTCTGCACCAGCGGCGCAGCTTCACGGCTGGATAAACGCTCCTTGGTTTGGCCAGAAAACTGCGGCTCTTGACACTTCAGCGACAGGATAAAATTCACCCCGTCCCACACATCATCTGCGGATAGCTTCAGATTGCGCGGCAATAGGCTGCGTAGTTCGCAAAACTCACGCAGCGCCTCAGTCGTGCCGGTGCGTAGACCGTTGACATGCGTACCGCCTTGCGCGGTCGGAATGAGATTGACATAGCTTTCTTGCACGCTATCGCCCGCCTCGACTGACCAGCACAGTGCAAAGTCCACGGCTGCTCGCTCTAGTTTGGCCGTTGCGGTAAATGGCTGCACAGGCAGGGTTTCACGACCTTGTAGCTCATCGGCCAGATAGTCGACCAGGCCATTTTCAAACTGCCAAACCGTTTTTTCGCCTGACTCTTCATCATGAAAGCTGACCCGTAAACCTGCGGCAAGCACTGCTTTGGCTTTGAGATTATGCTTGAGTGCTTTCAGGCCAAATTTAGCATGGTCAAAATATTTTGCATCGGGCCAAAACCGCACCACCGTCCCACTTTGTCGCTTCGGAAAGCCGTCTTTCACCGCCAGCTCAGTCACGCGCTCACCATTGGCAAAGCCCATCTGATACTGACTGCCACCACGCAATACCGTGACATCGACGCGATGTGATAAGGCGTTTACGACCGAAATCCCCACCCCATGCAAACCACCAGAAAACTGATAGTTATCGGTCGAGAATTTGCCACCCGCATGCAGCTTGGTCAGGATGATTTCGATCCCGCTTTGGCCATACTCAGGGTGAATATCGACGGGCATACCGCGACCATTGTCCTGCACCGACAGCGAGCCATCGCGATATAACACCACATCGACTTGATCGGCATGTCCTGCGAGTGCCTCATCGACAGCATTGTCGATCACCTCTTGTGCCAAATGATTGGGGCGAGTGGTATCGGTATACATACCCGGCCGTCGGCGCACCGGATCAAGGCCGGACAGGACTTCAAGAGACTGGGCGGTATACTGGGTCACAATACATTCCTTTAAAAACAAAAATCATCAATGGTTTGGAAACAGAAAATCTAGCATCAATGGGATTTTATCCACCATATCATGCATAAAATGATCGCCGTCTGGCTCGATGATGATCTGGCATTGTGCGCCATCTTGACCATAGTGAGCGACCGAGACGCGATAATCCAATACTTCATCACCCTCTTTAAGCAGTACCAAGATGTTTGCTGGATGCTTCGGGATTGGCTCAAACAGCCCCTGCAACTGATCCAAGTCACGCCAGCGTAAATCCCAGCCACCGTCGGTGCTGTAGCCAATATACTCAGGACTCAGTGGTACACCTTGCGTAAAGTAGCGTGTAAAGCGTTCAAAGGGTCGCACAGCGGGGTTAATCAAAACAGCCCGAAGTGCATGTCTTGCGACACACGCCGTCGCAAAGAAACCGCCCAACGAACTGCCAACCACCGCAGTCTGCGGATCTTGTGCAATGAGTGCATCTAACACGGCGATGACTTGCTCAGGTGCTTGGTTCAAGTCAGGGCGCAGTACACGAATATCAGGCCGATGCAGCGCACACCAGTCCTGCAACATGCGGCCTTTAACCGATTGTGCATCGCTATTAAAGCCGTGAATATAAATCAACTGCATGATATCAACTCTCTGCGGGTGATGGACTGACGTTGGGCAATCACGATGCTGATGATTATACGGCAAGCCAGATCAGTGACGAACAGACACTGCCCCGATAGCCGCTCAACGTCACGCACCATGTGTGTGCAACCATGACCGATGACAGCGTATTTTTTGTGATCGACCCAGTTTTGTCAGACAAATTTACCGATAATCCGGCAGCATTTGCTTTATACCTTGCTCAGCGATTAATCATATCAATGAAGATTGATCGTTTTTGCTATTACCCTATTTGAAGTATTCTGTTACATCTAGGATGAATCAAGGTCTCTAACAAGGATTTTACTATGCCAAGTCTGACACCACTGCATGAGCCATACTGCACCATTCAGCACGCGCCACCGACGCAAGGTGACATGCTGGAAGGTTTTGCACAGCTGGCGACCAGTAGCATTTATGGCATCACAGAGATTGTACAAGCAATTCATCGTGAAGTAGTGCTGCGTCCACTTGGCCTGCACACACAACAGCATCAAGCCTTATGGAACAAAGGCATCACAGGGCATTTGTACGGCCTCACCAAAAAAGTCATGCTGCGGTCTGGACGCGGCGTGGCCTTAAGTCTGCGCACCGTGAACAAAATGACCCCAGAAAGCAAACGCCGTCCACTGACCCCCATGTTGCATTGGTTGGTCGGCGCACTCAATGGCGTAGCCGGTGATCATCTGATTCGGATGCGTAATCCGCTGGCACTGCCGATGATGCTATATGATCGTTATGGTCAGCCACAACGTGGTGAACTGCGCGGTCGCGTGGTGATCTTGGCGCATGGCCTGTGTATGAACCATCTGAGCTGGGATCCGGGTCAAAGCGTCGGATTGGGCGAGCAAATTCTGTATCGTCAGCCATTTAGCAATGTACTGTATCTGAACTACAACACTGGCCGACGTATCTCACAAAATGGCCGCAGCCTATCACGGCTACTTGAGCAACTGATTCAGCGCAATCCAAATATTACTGAAATTGATCTGATCGGACATAGCATGGGCGGCTTAGTCGCACGCAGCTCACTGTTTTATGGTAAACAAAGTGGCAGTGAATGGCCTTTTTTGATCGATCACTTGGTCTGTCTGGGTGCGCCACATCATGGAGCGGTACTCGAACGACTCGGCTTTATGCTGCAAGAACGACTGGGTGGATTGCCCTTAACAGGTGTTTTGGCGCAATTATTAGACATTCGGAGTGCGGGTATCATCGACTTGCGGCATGGCAGTGTACGCGATGACGACTGGGAGCATCTCGACGGGCGGCGTGGGCAGGCCGACGATATTCGTAAGCCGGCTCCTCTGCCCGCTCGCATCAAAGCTTACCTGGTCGCAGGCACACTCGAACGCTCTCCAAAAAGTTCGAAAGCCATGGAAATAGTCGGTGACTATCTGGTCAGTGTCAAAAGTGCGCTGGGCGAACATGACAATCTGCTATATCACCTTAATGTGCCGGAGCATCGTAAAGCGGTGTTTTATGGCATCAATCACATTCAGCTGCAATATCATGCGGCGGTACGCGACCAAGTGATCGCATGGCTGATTCCCAATGCCTATCTGCCGCATAGCACGAACCATCGGGTTGAATACGTCGAGAGCTGATGAGAAGCATGGATTGAGTCAGCCTAACTCAACCCTGCCGCCCTCCTTTGATCAAGGCGGGCGCTTCTTATTTTGGTAGTGACCCAATCAGACCTATCAAATGACGAACTGGGCTGATCAATACATGCGTTTCAGCAGCCCAACACGCCATTTTTTGCCGCTATCTAAAAGCCTAACGCCCAATTAACGGACAATAAAGTAATTGGCTAAAACGGCGACGAAGCAGCAGCAAAAGCCAACTGTTTTTTATCCCTGTTCAATTGCTTGTTATGTGAGCGACTATTTTGCCTGATTGACAATTTTAACCATTGAAGCTTCAACTTCACTTGCAATTTGTCTTAATTTTTCGTCAGTGGATAATGCGCCAAGCATCTCTATTGGCTTGATGTACCCAATTTTTATTTTGTCATTTTCTGTATAGACAGATATTCGACACGGCAATGCCATGTTTAACCGCATATCTAAGGCCATTACGTTTGATGCTTGAAGTGGATTACAAACTTCAAATACCCTACATTCTTCGTCAAACTCTATTCCCTTGCCCCGAAGTGTTGCGCCTAAGTCGTGTACATGGAGTACGCCAAAGTCATTATCTTTCACTGCTGCCTCAAGATCATGAGAAGCAACATCAAATGTTTTATCTGTTTCCACAATGTAATACATACAGAATTCCTTAAAGTGTGCTGAGCTGAGTTGATGTAACTACTCGCTTAACGGGCAAGTACCCACAACAAAATTAAAGACTGAGAGCACCTTAGAGCTATCAAACATAACACAATAATCGGCTGGGTGCTTGTC
>JBBKWW010000085.1:0-4330 GCA_037969155.1 Moraxellaceae bacterium | reverse complement strand
TTTTTTGGGGTCAAGCCGTCGATGATTATCAAAGGCGGCATGATCGCTGCTGCACCGATGGGTGATATCAATGCGTCGATTCCGACCCCACAGCCGGTGCATTATCGGATGATGTTTGGCGCGTTGGCCGAGGGGACGCATATTTCAAGCATTACCTTTATGTCGCAGGTGGCGATTGATGCAGGTGTGCCAGCGCAGTTGGGGTTGAAAAAACGCGTGAGTGCGGTCAAAAACACCCGCAATCTTCGCAAATCAGACATGAAACTGAATGATTATCTGCCGGTGATGGAAGTCGATCCCGAAACCTATATCGTGAAAGCGGATGGGGTGCATTTGACTTGTGAACCGGCTGAGGTGTTGCCGTTGGCACAGCGGTATTTCTTGTTTTGAGCATTTTTGCGTCACGTTGGCTGATCATCGCCGAAAGTCTGATCGTCTTGCTGCAAAGCATTCTTGCCCTGAGCCTCGGCACGCTGGTGCTGTTGTTTGCACCATTTGAATGGCCTTTAGTGTTGGTCAGTCTATTTGGTGTGTGGGGCTTGGCAGCGCTATGGGCTTATTTTTTCAGTATTAAACATAATAATCTACCACCACTGTGGGCGACGGTTGGTCTAGGGGGTGGCCTACTGGCGGCACTCGGCTTGTTTTTTGTGCTGGATACTTCGAACTGGCATGTACAGCTTGTACAGTTACTACTGCCGCTGATTACCGTGCATTGGTATTGCCTTAAAAAGTTGGGCATTCAGGTCGATTTGGTTCGATCCGTCTAAAAAAATTGATAGGATTTTTTAATCGTTGGCCGTTCTTTTGGCATCCGCGTTGGGTATACTTTGGCGAAAACATCAATCGTGATCAAACCTTATGATTAATTTAGATAAACAAGCCGCCTCGACTGAGCCAGAGTGGCCACCCACGGTACCGCCATCTAGCATACAGTTTGGCGACACAAGCCGCTTTGAGTTTAAGGGTACAGCCTCTGAGTATTTTGGGATTTGGATCGTCAATATCCTCTTGATCATCGTCACGCTGGGCTTCTACGCGCCATGGGCAAAGGTGCGGCGGCTGCGCTATTTTTATGGCAACAGTCTATTAGAACAAGAGCGCTTTGATTTTACAGGGATTCCAACCAAGATTCTGCTGGGTCGGATCATTGCGGGTGTGGTGTATATCACTGCGTTAGGCGTGACCAATATCAATCCAAAATACGCGTGGGCATTTCCAGTGCTGATTCTGCTGGTACTGCCGTGGCTATTGCGGGCGACCTATCGGTTTAACGCGCGCAATAGTAAGTACCGTAATAGTCGATTTTATTTTTCGGGCAGTCATTCCGCTGCGTATAAGACCTATTTATGGTGGATCGTTTTAACTGTGCTGAGTCTGGGGTTGTTGTTTCCGTATGCATTTTATAAACATAAACAATATCAGTTTCAGCATCTCTATATTGGGCAGTTACCGTTTCAGTTGCATACGACCGCGAGTGGTTACTACGCGGCAGTGCTGATTCCGATTGTGCTGGCGGTTATTTTGGCGGTATTTACTGTTGTGGTGCCGCTGCTGGCATTTTTGTTGGTTCCAGTGGCGATTGTGTTGATTCCGATGATTCAAGGCTCGCTGTATCGGGTGACGTGGTCGAATCTGTCGGTCGGGAATAGTCAGTTTTCCTGTGATCTGAATGAATGGCGTTATGCATGGATTGTGGTGAGTAATTGGTTGGCGCGGATGCTCAGTTTTGGCCTGTTGTCGCCGTGGGCAGCGATTCGACTGCACAAATATAAAATTGAATCATTGAGTATTGCTTGGCAGGATGATCCGAATTATATCTTGAGCCTCGCCCAGCAAGATCATCCGGCTTTTGCTGAAGAAATGTCTGATATTTTGGACATTGATGTCTCGTTATAACCTTGTCGAACAGAAGAGAGCAGCATCGTGGAGGAGCTTGTGAGTGCGTGTTTGGCGGTTCGATTTTATGATGGTAAGCGCTCACAGGCGTTGGTTGCTGAGTTGTCTGCACTGCCTGATCAACATGGCGTGCGGGTCAGTGCAGGCGGTCAGGTATACGATTATGCCTATGACCAGATGACACTGATTGGTGCGGTCGGTGCGATTCAATTGGTGATTGAGTTGCCCGATGAAGCACGCATCGAGTGCGTAAGCCACGATATTCCTGCGTGGGTCTATCCGCAACGCGCCAAGCGCTTACAGCAGGTTTGGCGGCTGGAGCGTAGTCCGTTGCTGATCGTGTTCAGTCTGTTGGTGGCGGTGGCGTTTGTGTGGTCGGCCGCGCAATATGGCATGCCGTTTTTGGCGCAAAAAATCGCAATGCAACTGCCAGAGCATAGCTTGTCGATGCTGGGTGATCAGGCACAGCAGCAATTGCAGCAGATGACTGAACCGAGTCAGTTGTCGGTTGCGCGGCAGCGGCAGTTGCGCGATTTATATGCGCGGTATTTTGATGCAGAGCAGGCCAAGCGCATTCAGTTCATGAAGGGTGGTGGGTTGGGTGCGAATGCCTTTGCACTGCCAAATGGTCAGATGGTACTGACTGATGAGCTGGTGGCATTGGCCGCCAATGATCAACAAATCCTCGCGGTCATGGCGCATGAGCGTGGCCATATTGTCTTAAAGCATAACTTACAGCAGGCGATTTCGGGGATTGGGATCAGCTTGATTTTGGTGTGGATGACGGGCGATGGCAGTGATTTGTTGGCGGGTTTACCGGCGGCATTATTGTCATTGAATTACTCACGGGATTTTGAGCGTGAGGCAGATCAGTATGCAGTGACTCAGTTACAGGCAGCAAAGATCCCCGTACAGCACTTGGCTGATTTTTTAACACTGTTGGCGGCACAGCATGACCAAGAGGCGACAGGCGTCGTGGCCTTGCTTAGCTCGCATCCGAATACGCAAGAGCGCGTCGCGGCAGTACAGCACATGGCAAAATAGGTTTTGCTGATCATGGCGACACAGCACGCTGTTTTTTGGTAAGGTAGCGCGATCTTTGCTGTCACGAGAGTTTTGCCCATGTCTTTGCCTTATCTGATTGCACCATCGATTTTGTCGGCTGACTTTGCCCGTCTGGGTGTAGAAGTCGAAAACGTCCTCAATGCGGGTGCAGACGTGGTGCATTTTGATGTGATGGACAACCACTATGTACCGAACCTGACCTTTGGCTCGATGATTTGTAGTGCGTTGCGTAAATACGGCATTAGCGCGCCGATTGATGTGCATTTGATGGTGTCGCCTGTTGATCGTTTGATCGGTGACTTTTTAGATGCAGGTGCGAGTATCATTACCTTCCATCCCGAAGCGACCCCGCATATTGATCGCTCGTTGCAACTGATCAAAGACGGTGGCGCCAAGTGTGGTCTGGTGTTTAATCCAGCCACGCCGCTGCATTATCTGGATCATGTGATGGATAAAGTCGATCAAATTCTATTGATGAGCGTCAATCCGGGTTTTGGTGGCCAAAAATTCATTCCAAGCACGCTGGATAAACTGCGCCTCGTACGGCAACGGATCGAGGCCAGTGGTCGTGAGATTCGCTTAGAAGTCGATGGTGGCGTGACCCCAGCCAACATCCGTCAGATCGCCGAAGCAGGTGCGGATATGTTTGTGGCGGGTTCAGCGATTTTTGGTAAGCCAGATTATCAGGCAGTGATTGAGCAGATGCGGGCTGAATTGGCATTGGTGAACAGTGTGTCAGTCTGAATCAATCGATCTCATGATTCATCGAGTGCCTGTAAGGAGTAGCGCGTCATGACCAGCAGTTCCAGCACCACACCGAGCCTCGTACCCTTGCCGATAACCCTCGGTTTAGGGCTATTTGTGTTGCTGTTTAGCTTGGCCAGTTTTATTCCTTTACCGCCGCAAGATCGGCCATGGTCACTGATTGGAGTGGTGGTGCTGGTGCATGTGGTCGCCGTTCCACTGTTGTTTCTGTTGGGTGCATTGGTCATGAATAAGGTCAATGGCGAGCGGATACACTGGCGTAATGCCTTAAGTCTGGGTTGGCTGATTGCTGGCGTGTGGATTTTATGGAAAATGGGAGCCGGCACATGAGTGATTCACCGATGTCGCCCAACTCAACATCCAGCACACCCGACGACGACACGAGCTCACCAAGTCTTGCACGCAAAACCCCCCGCATTATTCTAATCCTACTGGTTGCGGCCAATATCGGCGTGAGTTTTGCGCCATTGCGCGAGGGCAACCCTCTGCTAGACTGGCATGCGGCGATTGCGCTGGTATTACCCATACAGGCATGGTTTAGCAGTGTCAGTGGACAGCATGTGTTTGTGCAGTTGCTGCTGTTATTGTTATTGATTCCAGC
>JBBKWW010000084.1:0-5094 GCA_037969155.1 Moraxellaceae bacterium | reverse complement strand
CCGATTCGATTGGTTTTTTCGGCTAAGGCAAGCATTAGGGTAATATTCCTTGAGGATCACGAAACCATGTTTCTGCTAAAAGTACTGCCGCCATCGCATCGGCAGAGGGCAGTTTGCCGCGCCGTGTTTGGCTGATTTGAGTGACCCGTTCACGCGCATCACGGGTCGATAATCGCTCATCGACCATCCAGACTGCGAGATTGGTCTGATGGCGTAAGCGACGCGCAAATTTACGCGCCCGACGGGAGAGTTCTGATTCGCTATCGTCCATATTCAGGGGCAAACCGACCAAACACGCTTCGGGCTGCCAGTCTTGAATCAGCTTGAGCAGTTGCTCCCAGTTGGGAATGCCGTCTTTCATCGGCAACAGCGGCAACGGGCTAGCCGTGCCAAGTAACGCTTGCCCAAACGCCACGCCCATTTTTTGGCTGCCAAAATCAAAGGCCATGATCCGTTGTGCGGTTGTTGCTGGCGGCTCAAGCATGGCCAATCTCAGGTGATAGCCAATCCATATTGACCCCGATCTTGGCGGCTGCTGCGTTCCAGCGTTGTTCATATGGCAGGTCGAACAGCAGCGACATATCTGGCTCACAGATCAGCCAATCACCGCGATTAAGCTCTGCTTCGAGTTGGCCAGCCGTCCAGCCGGAGTACCCGAGCATGATTTGGTAGTTGCCGACGCCTTCATTGTGCGCAATTGCGTCAAGAATATCCTTACTGGTGGTCAGGCAGACGTTTTCGCTGACCGCAATCGACGACTGCCACACTGGATGACCCGTATGAATCACAAAGCCGACTTCAGGTCGCAACGGGCCACCTTGCAGTACGGCATGCGGTGTCACAATATCTGTGGTCATTTGCAGGTCTGACAATAGATCCCGAATCTGCACCGGACTCGGGCGATTGATGATCAAGCCCAATGCGCCTTCGTCATCATGACGGGCGATATAGACCAAGGTGCGCTCAAAAAACTGGTCGGCCATTTGCGGTGGTGCGATCAGACAGCGGTGGGTGAGTGAGAATTTGGACATAGGCTCAACTCCTAAAATATCAACGTGTCGTTGCAGTAGCAGCCATACAACTGATCATACTCAGAGTATGCGGCCTAGCGGGTATCTGGGCAATGCTGTACATGTGCAGTCGTACTCAAGCTTGCAGCGCTTGCTTGAGCAGATGTCGGGCATGATTGAGGGTGCTTTCATTGATTTCAAGCCCGCCTGACATGCGTGCCAGTTCGAGTACCCGTTGTTCTGGATCTAAGCCACGGATATAACTGGCCGTTTGTTCGCCCTGTTGTTTTTCAACCAGTAGATGCTGATCGCCTTGTGCGGCGACTTGCGGCTGATGGGTAATACAAAGAATTTGCACTTGTTGCCCCAGTTTACGCAGTAACCGCCCAACAATCTCCGCCGTACCACCACTAATCCCGACATCCACTTCATCAAACACCAGCGTCGGCGCGGCAATATATTCGGCATTCATCACCTGCATGACCAAGGCTATCCGCGACAGTTCACCGCCAGAGGCGACTTTGGCCAGTGCTTGTAGCGGCATGCCACGATTGGCCGAAAATAACAGTTCAATTTCAGACAGCCCCTGTGCGCTAGGTGTATTGAGCGGACTAAACCGAAACTCAAAGCGTACTTCGGGTAATGCCAATGGTTTGACGTGTTCGACCAGTTGTGTGGCTAGGCTTGGTGCAATCGCTTGGCGAGCGTGATCAAGTGCAGTGGCTGCTTGTGTAAAGGTTTGCGCGGCGGCTGCAACAGCCTCAGCCAATTGCGCAGCATCGGGCAGATTGTTGAGTTGTTCAAGCTCCAGTTGCCATGCCTGCTGCTGTGCTATCAGGTTGTTCGGTTGCACTCGATATTTACGTGCTAAACGGTGGAACTCACCGAGCTGCTGGTCAAGTTGCTCCAGCTGGGCAGGATCAAGCTCTTGTGCTTGCGCAAACTGGCGCAGCCCACTGACCGCATCTTGTAGTAATGCCTGTGCGCTTTGCATCAAATCATGGCTGCTGGCCAGTGCAGGGTCGCGTCCAGCCTGTGCTTCGGCACGGCGCAACAGGCTGCCGAGTTGCTGCACCACGTTATCATCGGCTTCGTCTAGTCCCTCAAGCAAGAGCGCCGTATCTTGCATCATCTGATCAAAGTGACTCAGGCGGTCATGCGCTTGCTCCAGCGCGTCATAGTTCAGGCCAGTCAGTGCTTGCACATCGTCGAGTTGTTGGCTCAATTGTTGTTCACGGGCGAGTCGTTGTGCGTGTGCTTGTTCAATCTGTTGCTGTTGGCGGCGCAGTTGTTGCCAGTGTTGGTAGTCCCGCTGCACTTGTTGCGCCTGTGGCTCAAGTTTGGCCAGTCGATCTAGCCATTCGCGGGCATAGCTGCTGTGCAACAGTTGCTGTTGGCTGTGCTGGCTGTTCAGTTGCACCAACAACTGACTGAGCGTACGTAGATCGCTCAGGCTAGCCGGTCGGCCATTGATCCACGCTTTACTGCGCCCATTGCTGTGGATGACTCGACGCAGCCTTAATTCGGGTTGATCCGGATCAGATAGCTCCTGCTGGCTCAACCAGTCTTGTGCGGCACTGTTTGTACCCAGCTCAAAGGTCGCGGTCAGATCGGCTTTATCATGGCCAAAACGTACCGCTTGTGCATCCACGCGCTCACCTAAGCAGGCAGATAGGGCATCGAGCAGGATCGATTTGCCCGCGCCGGTTTCACCGGTCAGGACGCTAAAGCCACTGGCAATGTCTAAGTCGAGCTGCTCAACCAGCGCGAAATGATTCAGATTTAAACTGGTTAGCATGAGGAACAAGCCCTAATGTCAAGCAACAGACGAGTCGGCATGGTACACCAGCTCTCGATGAACCGCGATGCTTGAATGTATAGGTGGCAGTATGTCAATTTATCCGTGCGATGGCTTGGTGAGTCACCATAGAGTAGGCTAGAATACATCGTCCATTTAGGAGCATGACACGATGAATCCAGCACAATTTGATCAAGTTACCGTCCTTAAAAAATCTAATGTTTATTTTGGTGGCAAATGTATCAGCCATACGGTGCAGTTTCCAGATGGTAGCCGCAAAACCTTAGGGGTGATTCTACCTGCAGTGGTGACCTTCAAAACTGAAGTACCTGAGCGGATGGAGATTGTTTCTGGTGAGTGTCGCGTGACCTTACCAGACCAAACTGAGTCAGAGTTGTTTCGAGCGGGTCAGTTCTTCTTTATTCCAGCAAACACGGAATTCACCATCGAAGCACTTGAGCCGATTGATTATGTCTGTCATTTTGAAGGCTAAGCTGAAGCGGTAAGCGTGTGTGCTGAGTGGTCTTGGTCATTCATGTGCGCAACCCTAAAAAGTCCGATGTCGTATCGGGCTTTTTGTTTTTTTAAATGACTTCGGATCTGAATCATGGCAAAACCAGAGTATCACTATGGCGTACACGCGGTTGAGGCATTATTGACCTCGCAACCGGAACAAATTCTCAGCTTATTTGTGCTGCAAGGCCGAGCAGATCAACGCATTCAGCAGCTGCTCAAATTAGCAGAGCCGCATGGGATTGCCGTACAGCCCGCCAGTCGTGATGGGCTGGCCAAGCTGGCCGATAGCCCACAGCATCAGGGGATTGTTGCTGCGGTGCGGGCACTGCCTGTGTTCGATGAGCAGGACTTGGCCGATCTGGTCGATGCAAACCCAAATGCCTTGTTGTTGATTCTCGACAATGTGACTGATCCACATAATCTCGGCGCGTGTATTCGTACTGCTGCTGCGATGGGTGCGTTGGCCGTGGTGGTGCCACGGGATCGGGCTGCGGGTTTGACCCCGACTGCACGTAAAGTTGCTGCGGGTGGTGCAGAGCTGATTAAGTTCGTACAAGTCACCAATTTGGCACGCACGCTGCAAAGCCTACAAGATCAAGGGGTGTTTGTGGTCGGGACGTTGCTCGATGCAACCGCCAAGCCACTCGATAAAATTGACCTGAACGGTAAGCTGGCCATTGTGATGGGCGCGGAAGATACCGGCTTGCGTCGTCTGACCCAAGAGCGCTGCGATCAACTGGCTTATATTCCGATGCAAGGCCAGTTGCAAAGCTTAAACGTCAGTGTGGCAGCTGGTATGGCACTGTATGAAGCTTGTCGCCAACGTCAGCCGAACTAAATGAAAAATCTGCCAATCGTCACACCTGATTTGCCCGAAGATCCGCCCGTCCAGTCGCCTGATCCTGATGAAGCGCGCCGTCAGTTGTGGATTGGCTATGGTTTATTGCTGGCAACGCTCACCATTTGGGGGAGCTTTACGCTGATTTCACGGATCGCGGCGACCAATGCCCTGACGCCGTGGGATGTATCCGGTTTACGCTTCGCTGCGGCAGGTTTGGTGCTGATTCCGATTCAATGGTATCGCGGCCAGTTGGGGCTGTTACTTGACTTGCGATTGTTCGGTCTGGCTCTGATTGGTGGCTTGGCCTATGCTAATTTTGCCTATCTTGGTTTTAACTATGCGCCTGCGGCACATGCGGCGATCTGGCTGAATGGTATGTTGCCATTTTGGATGGCATTGTCTGCATTTTTGGTGTTAAAAGAATCATTTAGTCGCGACATTCAGATTAGCTTGCTGGTGATCATGCTTGGTTTGCTGGGCATGGTGAGCTTTATGTGGTACGAAAATAGCTTCCACTTGAGCATCGGTGATCTGTTTTTTTTACTGGCTTCAGCGTGTTGGGGCTTTTATTCTGCCTATCTCAAAAAATGGTCATTCCCACCGTGGACGGCGATGAGTTCGGTGGCGATTTGGTCAGCGCTGTTGTATTTGCCGATTTATTTGTTATTTCTGCCCAAAGGTCTAGCCGATGCAAGTTGGACACTGATTCTCGTGCAGTCGGTCTTTCAAGGCTGGTTTGTGGTGATTTTGGCGATGTTGACCTACATCGGCGCAATCGAGCGGCTGGGCGCATTTAAAGCGGGCAGTTTATTAGCAC
This sequence comes from Moraxellaceae bacterium, assembly GCA_037969155.1. Lineage (GTDB taxonomy): Bacteria > Pseudomonadota > Gammaproteobacteria > Pseudomonadales > Moraxellaceae > JAYXXU01. Next base: position 112 of record JBBKWW010000084.1, on the reverse strand, counting down.
TGGCGCCATTGCTGGCAGCACTTGCCGCCGTGCCGGTGCTGAATGAACCGCTGACCCCTGCTTTGATTGTCGGACTGGTTGCGGTCAGTGTTGGGGCGTTACAGCCTTGGCG
>JBBKWW010000083.1:0-15114 GCA_037969155.1 Moraxellaceae bacterium | reverse complement strand
GGATTGAGCGCGTCGCGCGTGACCCCACCCGCTGTACTAATCGCCTCATCCATCGGCTGTAACGCCGTGATGGTCAGCGGTAATTGCTTGGCGATGGCAGCCACTTGCACAGGGTCAGCCCATACTGATTTGTGTAAAATTTCTCGAATCAAAGCGGATTTGACCGCATCCAGACCGGCTTTACGCCATAGATTGGCCTGTGATTGTTTGGCTTGTGGTTGCAGTCGTTGTTCGAGTTGCGCTTGGCTCACATTTGGCAATACATCTAAAAAAATCTGCGCTTGGCCGTGCATATTCAGCTGCTGTCGAATCGGGCGTGACAGCGCATATAGCACGCCGCCTTCTAACCCATACTCGGTCAACATCGCATCAGAAACCACTGGCTCAACATCGGCCAGCCACGCACGGATTCGCTTCAGTGGTTGACCGGCCAACGCCTGCACAAACGGCGACCACGCGAGCTGCACGCCGCAATTGGAAGACTGGAGCGGCTGCATGGCAATCTGTTGTTGTAAATAAGCCAAGGCTTGGCCATCTGATCCGAGCTGCGGCCAGCTGCCACCCCCAACCGCCAGAATCGTCGCGCTGTAGTGTTGGGTGAATTGCGAGCCATCGGCACGCTGAAATACTTGCTGACCGTCGTCTGTCCAGCCCAGCCAACGCTGCCGATAAAAAAACTGCACGCCATCGGTCTTGAGCCGTGCCAGCCAAGCCCTGACCAGCGGTGCGGCTTTCATTTCAGCAGGAAAAATACGCCCTGACGTGCCGACATAGCTGGTCACGCCCAAGCCCTGCATCCACGCCACAATCGCAGCGGATGGAAAGGCTTCTAACATCGGCTGCAACCAATCCGGCTGATCGTAACGATGCAGCAACGTGGCAAAATCTTCACTGTGACTGATATTCAGGCCGCCTTTGCCCGCCATCAGGATTTTACGCGCTGCTGAGGGTTTATGTTCGTACACATCGACCGCCACGCCCGCCTGTGATAACACTTCAGCCGCCATTAAGCCCGCAGCACCCGCACCAATAATGGCGACTTTTGCCGTCATTCCGCTCTACCTTTTGTGCTAATTCATCTTGAAAAAACCAAGTGTAACGTATCCTTAGACGGAACCGACTGCGCAAACGTGGATTCTATTTAGATGGTTTTTGTGTAGTCTAGTCAGACTGGAGTTTATTGGAAGTTTGCAGCATGTTTCGTCAGCGGCTGTTGATCGCGTTTGTGACACTGGCGAGTGCCGCGATTATTCAAGGCGTACTGGCGTGGTGGACGATCAGTGTAGCCAACGAAAACATCCAACGCGGGCGCTTAACCAGTGATATTTTACTGAATTTTGTTGAGCTCTCGAACAGTAAGCAACGGCTGCGTACGTGGGTGTCGCAAGCGCTACTCGATGCGGGGGCAGCATCGGTCGAGCGAGATCGGCTATTGGTGGACATGAAAAATAGTCTGCAAGAACTGAGCCGACTGGCCGAACAAGCCGAGCAACTGGATCCAGACCGTTCGGAGCTTGTGGCCACACAGCATCTAGAACGGCGTAGAGCCATTCATTTACTACACAGTAGCCTTGAGCCACTACAGGACACCTTGCTGGGAGTGTCAACTTTACCCGATGACTTTAACCCACTGCTGACATGGCATACGATTAATCAAACCTTTGATGCGATTGAAGGACATGATCTACGGATGCTGCTGGAGCAAAGTATTCAACATGAACGGCTCACGTTACAGCGCGAACGTCAGGCCGCGGATGCGTCATTACGCGTGGTGCGTGCGCTGGCTATTGCTATGGCGGTGTCGATTGCAGCCGCCGCGACATTATTGGCGCTGTATTTTTCCAAAGCACTGCGCCGTCCGCTGCAACAACTGATTCGGGGTACCCAAGCATTACAACGGGGTAATTTACACTATCGTATTCCAGCCAGTGACAACGACGAATTTGCCCAAATCGCCCATAGCGTTAATCTCATGGCTGCTGAATTAGACCAGCATCGACAGCGCGAAAACGATGCCCGCCAACAGCTTGAAGCTTTAGTCACGGCGCGTACCACCGAGTTACAACAAGCACTGGATACCTTACAACAGGTGGACTTGCGGCGGCGGCGACTGTTTGCTGATATTAGCCACGAGCTACGCACACCGACCACGGCGATTCGGGGGGAAGCGGAGATCACCTTGCGTGGCCGAGACAAGCCTGCTGAGGATTATAAAGCGGCTCTACAGCGTATTGTGCAAACCTCCATTCAGTTGGGGCTGGTGATTGAAGATTTACTCAGTATGGCGCGCAGTGATATGGACACGCTGGTACTGGAGCGGCGCTTGATCACTGTTGAGCAATCCTTGCGTGAAGCGATTGCACAGATCAAACCCTCTGCGGGACTCAAGTCGATTCATCTGGCCTGTCGGATCAGTGGCCAAACCCTGCTGCTCGGAGATCCCCAGCGCTTACGCCAGATTTTTGGTTTACTGCTGGACAATGCCGTGAGTTACTCCAAACCGCACAGCCAAATCGACATCTATACCGAACAGTTACCCGCACAAGCCGATACGGCGGCCTACTGGCAAGTGTCGATTCATAATCGAGGCATTCCGATCACGGCTGAGGAGCTGACACAGGTATTTCAACGCAGTTTTCGCGGTGCAGCAGCACGCTTACATCGGCCAGATGGCAATGGACTTGGCTTGCCGATTGCGAGTAGCCTGATTCGTGCTCATCATGGCCAGATTCGGCTTGACAGTGACGAGCAACACGGCACGATTGCGCAGGTATTGTTACCGATTGCATCACCCACTCTGATAGAGAATCCTACGCATGCAACACATTTTGATCATTGAAGACGACAGCCGTGTGGCTGATTTTTTACAGCGTGGTTTGCGTGCCGAAGGCTATCAGACGCATCTGGCCGCGACCGCACAGGCCGGATTACAATTGTGTGGACAATTGACCGAGCAACTGTCGGCACAAGCGGTACAGTCGTTGATTGTATTACTGGATGTGATGCTCCCTGATGGCAGTGGACTGGAGGTTTGCCAAACACTACGCAGCCAAGGTCTGCACACACCGATTCTGATGCTCACTGCACTCAGCACACTAGAAGATCGGGTCGCAGGATTGCGCTGTGGCGCAGATGACTATCTGGGTAAGCCGTTTGCCTTTGAAGAATTACTGGCGCGGATTGAGGCGCTGTTTCGGCGTGCTGGTGAGTTTAACCAACAACCAGCAGCCTTATTACAAGTCGGTGATCTGGTGTTGGATCGGGTCAGTATGCGGGTCAGTCGTGCCCAACAATCGATTAACCTCACGCCGCGAGAATTGGCACTGCTTGAATTACTGATGTCAGCACCGAGTCGGTTGTTTAGCCGCGAACAAATCCTTGCCACTGTATGGGGCATCACAGAAGATCCACTGACCAATATCGTCGATGTCTATATTCGACGATTGCGTGGCAAGATTGATGATGGCCATCCTCAGCCCTTGATTCAGACCCAACGCGGCTTGGGCTACCGGCTCGAATGGCCGGAACAGCCCAGCGGACCAGCGTGAATTAAACCGCCTGAACCGGTGGCTTCACCTTAAACCACAGTGCATATAGCGCAGGCACAAACAGTAAAGTCAAACCCGTCGCCACCAATAAACCACCCATGATCGCAATTGCCATGGGCCCCCAGAACACGCTGGAGGATAGCGGCACCATCGCCAGCACGGCTGCCGCAGCGGTCAGAATCACCGGCCGCGCCCGTCGTACTGTCGCCTCAATCACCGCATCCCACGGTGTGCGGCCTTCGCTGATTTCTTGGTCGATTTGCACCACCAAAATCACCGAGTTACGCATGATCATGCCGCTCAGTGCAATCACGCCCAGCAAGGCCACAAAGCCGAATGGGGCATCAAACAACAGCAAAGCCGGCACCACACCAATCATCCCCAATGGCGCGGTCAGCAACACCAAACCCATGCGTGCAAAGCTCTGCACTTGTAACATCAAGAAAAACAGCATCACCAACAGCATCGCGGGAAATACCTTAGCAATCGCCACGTTGGCTTTTTTACTTTCCTCAATCGCACCGCCCATTTCGATCCGATAACCGACTGGCAACTGATCAATAATCGGCTGTAACGTCGGTAGGATTTGCTGTGACGCATACGGCCCTTGTACCCCATCGACCACGTCACTGCGCACGGTTAGCACCACATCACGGTTGCGTCGCCACAACACTGGCTCCTCAAAACTCGGCTCAATGCTGGCCACTTGCGACAACGGCACCACCGCACCACTGGCACTGAATAAATTAATCCCATCGAGCTGATCGAGTTGTTGCCGCTCCTCTGGCGTGGCACGCACCACCACACTGACCAGCTCTTCACCACGTCGAATCTGACTGACTGGCGCACCCGACAACACCGCCTGCACCGTATTTGCCACATCGGTACTCGACAGCCCCAACAGGCGGACTTTATCTTGATCAATCCGAATATTCAGGCTACGCACTTGCTCATTCCAATCAAGCTGCGTATCACGCACCAACGGACTCTTGCGCATCGTATCGCGCACTTGTTCAGCGATCTGGCGAATCTGATCGACATCTGGCCCTAGCACCCGAAACTGCACGGGAAAACCGACTGGAGGACCAAACTCTAAGCGCATCACACGACCACGCACGGCTGGAAACTGTAGATTGTCCTCAAAAATCGACATCAACCGCCCGCGCACTGCCTCACGCTCGACCATACTCTCGGTCATCACCACGATCTGGGCATAGTTAGGATTCGGCAGCTCAGGTGATAGCGATAAAAAGAAGCGCGGCGAGCTTTGGCCGATATAACTGGTAAAATATTTGACATCGGGATCTTGCTTTAATACCTGCTCAAGCCGCTTGACCTCAGCTTCGGTGGCGGCAAAGGCAGCGCCTTCTTTCATGCGCAACTCCACCAAAAGCTCTGGCCGCGATGCAGTCGGGAAAAACTGCTGCTGCACCAAACCCATGCCGACAATCGCCACCACGAACAATCCCGCAGTGGCTGACAACACCACCACCCGATAGCGGATCGCCCACGCCAGCAAGCCACGGAAGCGCTGGTAGACAGGCCGATGATACGGGTCATGCGATACAGGACTACCCTGATGGTCGCCTGAAGGTTTGGCCAGTTTTTTCGACAGCAGTAACGTGCCGAGATACGGAATAAAAATTACCGCCACCAGCCACGACACGATCAACGCCGTCCCGACCACCCAAAAAATCCCACCCGCATATTCACCCGAGGTAGATTTAGCAAAGCCGACGGGCATAAAGCCCGCCACCGTAATCATCGTGCCGGTCAGCATCGGAAACGCCGTCGAGGTATACGCATACCCCGCAGCACTGAGCTGATCCCAGCCCTCCTCCAGCTTGACCACCATCATCTCGACTGCAATAATCGCGTCATCGACCAGCAGCCCCAGCGCGATAATCAACGCCCCTAAACTGATCCGATCCAACTGCCAGCCGACGCTATACATCACCATCGCCACCAAGCCCAGCACCAAGGGCACAGACGCGGCGACGATCAAACCAGTACGCCAACCCAGCGCCACAAAACACACCAGCAGCACAATCGCCAAGGCTTCCAAGAAGACCTTTTCAAACTCCCAAATCGACTGTTTAACCACGGTCGACTGATCGGCGATTTGGGTCAGACTCAGTCCCAGTGGCAACTCTGCTTTGACCTGTGTGATGCGTTGCTCTAGGGCTTGACCCAACGCCAAAATATCGCCGTGTTTTTGTAGCGTGATGCCGATAATCACCGTCGGCGCACCTTGATAGCGGATCTTAAAATCAGCCGGATCGGCGGTTTTGTAGCTGATCTCCGCAATATCCGACAGTTTCAGCAAGCGACCACCCGCACTGACCGAGACATTCGCCACGTCTTCGACACTGCGCAGCGAGCCATCGACCCGCACAAACACCCGATCACTATCGGTATCGACTGAGCCCGCAGGGTTCAGTTGGTTTTGTTGTGACAATGCCGCAAAAATCTGTTGTGGCGACAAGCCTAACGCCGCCAAACGACGACTAGAGAACGCCACCTCGACTTGTTCGGCTTGCTTACCAAAAATATCCACCGCGCCGACTTGCGCCACACTTTGCAGCTGTTTTTTCAAATGACTGCTGTAGTCATTCAGCTCTTGCACACTGAGCTCAGGCGCTTGTAAGGCGAACAGCGCGGTATACACATCGGCATATTCGTCGTTAAAAAACGGCCCTTGTACACCTGCGGGTAACTGATGCCGAATATCATTGATTTTTTTGCGGGCTTGATACCAAGACTCGTCCAGCTCTCCCCCACTCATGCCGCCTTTCATCACCAAGGTCAGGCCGCCGTAGCCTTGCCGTGCAAAGCTGCGTACGGCATCCACACCCGTCAATTCCTGCATGGCTTGTTCCAGCCGATTCAAGACTTGATCCTGTACCTCCTGCGTGGTTGCTCCCGGCCAAGCCACCACTGCCGTCATGATCACTGGGTTAAAATTCGGATCTTCCTGCCGCCCGAGATGCATAAAGCTATACAGACCGCCGAATAGACTGGCCAACATCAAAAACACCACAATGGCGCGATGCTTAACCGCCCAAACAGACAGATTAAAGCCAGAAGGTTTAAAGTCACTCATGGCTGCTGCTCCATGCCGATGGTCGCAGCACGTACAATCGGACGTACCTGCATCGCAGCATCCAGTTTTTGACCACCGACCGACACGACCTGTTCACCATCGAGCAGACCCGATAGCCAAACGCTGTTTTGCCCATAGCGCAGCACTTGCACGGGCTTGGCCTGCACGCCACCCTGGGCATCGACCACCCACACGAAGGGCTGCTGCTGACCACGTTGGATTAGGCTAGAGGCGGGTAACTCAGCGGCAACGCCTTGCTGTTGTGGCTCAGTCAAACGCAACTGTGCAGTCATGCCCAGCCGCCAGTCATTCGGAATCCCGCTAAATTTGGCGCGATAGGTGCGGGTTTGTGGATTCGCCATCGGTGCCAGCTCACGCAACTTGACTGGAATCATCGCCTCGGCATCATCCCAACGACGAACACTCGCCTGTTGCTGTGCGAGATCCTTGACCCATTGCTCAGGTAAATCCACCACCACATCCAGACCGCCGTCGCGTGCCAGACTCAGCACCGGCTGGCCTTCGGCCACGATCTGACCTGTTTCAAACGAAATCGCGGTAATCACACCACTAAACGGCGCGGTCAACTCGGTATAGCCTGCACGGTTTTTGGCCAAGCTCAACTGACTAGCCGCTTGGGCTTGTAAGGCTTCGGCAGCCTCCGCACGCGCCCGTTGTCGCTCAGTATCGGCTTGACCAACGGAGCCGTCTTTGAGTAACCGCACCAAACGCTCGGCATCAACCCGCTGTTGTTTGGCATCGACTTGCGCGGCACGCAGTTGATCCGCCGCCGCCGTCACCGCCAGTTGGTAGTCACTCACATCTAAGCTCGCCAACACTTGACCCGCAGTGACCCGCTGTCCAATGTCCGCAGAGCGTGTTATGACTTTACCTGAAGCCCGAAAGCCAAGACGGGTTTCATCACGGGCTTCGACCACCGCACTGAACTGCCGTGCTGAATCCGTGCTTTTTTGTTGTACCACACTGACCATCACCGGCTGCGGCGCGCTGGCTTTCGGTTCGGCAGGGGCTTTACAGCCCGATAACACCAGGAGCGACAGCAACAATAAGACCGCGCTACTGAGCACAAAACCACGTGATACGGCAGAGCGATGCAAGGCGGACTGCGGACAACTCAAAACTAAAGGCATGATTAAGACTCCCCAACAGTCGCGGCTTGTGGGCGATCAGTCGATATGGATAAAGGCTGCTGAGCAGATGGGCTGGCTTGAGTCGGTTGCGCAGTCGGTGCAGGCAAGGCTTGCCATCCGCCGCCCAAGGCTTGATACAGATTGACTGCATTGAGCCAACGCTGACTGCGACTGTCCAGCAAGCTGAGTTCAGACGCGACCACACTGCGCTGCACATCGAGTAGCGGCAATAAGCCAGTTAAGCCCTCGCGGTACAGCGACTCAGCATGCCGCCGCGATTGCTGGCGGGTTTGTACGGTTTGCTCAAGCTGCGTAAAGCGTTGTTGCTCAAACTGCTGCGCGGCCAGACTGTTTTCGACTTGCTCTAGCGCGTTTAAAATGGTTTTTTCGTATTGGGTCAGTGCAATCTGCTCGGCTGCCGTCTTTGCGTCAATGTTGGCATGGATCGCAGCACGATTCAGCAACGGCTGACTAAACGCCAGTGCCGCACTGCTATACGGAGAAGCCGCTAAACCGAGGCCATTTAAGCTCAGTTTTTGTTGTCCCCAAATCGCACTCAGCATCAGCTTCGGAAAGCGTTCGGCTTGTGCCGCCGCTAACGTGGCATTGGCTGCGCGTAACTGCCGTTCAGCCGCTTGCAAATCAGGACGGCGCTGTAATAACTCAATCGGCTGACCTGCTTGAATCGCAAGCTGTTGTGGCCATTGCTGTACGGATCTAGCCGTCAAACTCACAGGGGCTGCACTGGGATTTTGGCCAGTTAAAATCGCCAACCGATTCTGAGTGACTTGCAGCATATTAGACAATGCAGGCAATTGCGCCTCAAGGCTAGACAACTCTGCTTGCGCTAGCGTTAATTCAAACTGACTGGTGAGACCCTCACGGTAACGTCGCTCGGTCAAACGCAAAGTCTGCGCCTGCACATCCCGCAAGCGGCCGAGTAAACGCAGCCGCTCGGCGGTCGCTTGCCACAATATATATTGGCGCACCACATCACTGACCACCAGCAACTGCATGCCATGAATGCCGAGAGCCGCCGCGTGTGCCTCCAATGTCGCCGCATCGCGGGCAGCACGATTCGCGCCAAATAAATCCAAATCCCAACTCAAGTTCAGTGATGCACGACGCGCCGTGGTATCCGGCTGGCCTTGCTTGACCGCAGGCGGCAAGTCACTCTCACTCTGCGACAGTGAGCCTGTCGCAGCCACACTCGGCAATAAGCGTGATTGGTTCACACTGAGACCGGCTTGTGCTTGACGCAAGCGTAGCGTGGCCAGTGTCACGTCTTGGTTATTTTGGGCGGCCAGCTCGACCAACGTGGTCAGTTGCGTATCGCCAAACTGTTGCCACCATGCAGCATCCAGTTGGCTTGCTGTGGCAGCTTGGCCTGCCATTTTCCCTGCAAAGCTGGGGGTCATGGCGACCTGTTGCGTCGGTAATGGCGGCTGCATCTGGCAACCGACCAGCACAGCACTTGAGACCAGCAGACTGGTCATTGCTAAGCTGAATTGGACACGCCGCCGACCACTGATCGGTAACTGTGTGTTTGTTTCCCCGTATGATTTGCCCATGAGCGGCTCATTTACTATACTTGGTAGTATCGAAATTGTAGATGACTTTACTGGACTGTCAAGTATATGAATCATGTATCAGATGAAACTCCGGCCAAACGCGGACGGCCACGCGACCCTGCACGGATGCGGCGCGTGTTAGATGCGGCTAAACATCAGTTTCTGCAACAAGGTTTTGGCGCAACCAGCATGGAGTCCATCGCTAAAGCGTCTGGCGTCTCAAAAATGACCATTTATAGCTATTTCAGCACCAAAGAAGCCTTATTTGAAACCTGTGTGGCCAGCCGTACCGATGACGTATTTCACCTGTCCAAACTGTATAACAGTGGACAACCGTTGCCGCCGCCTGCTGATATTTTGCATCAGATCGCCACGCAATTTGTTGTACTGATGCGTGATGAGGAGGCTTTGGCCTTGCATCGAGTGATGATTGCCAGCGCGGCACAACACCCCGACATCTGTAAAAGCTTTTTTGAGCAAGGCTGTTTGCGCCTGAATCATCAAGTCAGTGCCTATCTGGAACTGGCCGATCAAACCGGCGTCTTACAGGTCAGCAATCCGCAACGCGCCGCTGATCAATTTTTATCCCTCTGCTTAGGCCGACAGCACCTGCAAGGCTTGCTGATGCTGGGTGCGCCCACCCGCGCAGAAGATGCCGCCATGATTGCCGATAATATCGAGATGTTTCTCGCCGTTTATGCAGGTTAAAACCGCAAATCGAGCGAACAAATACAACACCTCCCCACAAACCCTTTTACAATACCGCAAGTCCATCCACGACTCGCGAGCATCTCTATGACTGCCCAGCCAGCTTCAAACCGCAATGCCACCGATTATTTAATGGCCTCTAAGCAAGCAGAAATCCAGAATCTCGACTATTTTTTACAGATGGGACAACTGGTGGTGATGGTCAGCGATCTGGTACATGCCCTACAAAAAGAGCGTGGCGCATCGAATATTTTTATCGGCTCAAAAGGTCAACACTTTGAACAATCACTGACTGACCTGAGCCAACACACTGATCAACACATCCAACTGTTTCAAATCACCCTTGAGCAGATCCATGTGCAAATCAGCACGCATGCAGGCAATAGCCGCTTATTAAATCGGATTGCCTACGTCCTACACGGGCTGGCTGGACTTGCGAGTGTGCGCCAAAAAGTGCGCCAACTGGCGCTTGGCATTGAATCGGCGACCCAACTGTACAGCGACATCATCAGTGGTCTACTCGCCATCGTATTTGAAACTGCTGATGCGGCCGTTGATCCAACCATTGCGCGTATCTTGGTGGCGATGTTTAACCTGATGCACGGTAAAGAACTGGCCGGACAAGAACGCGCACTCGGTGCGGCAGGCTTTGTTGCGGGTTGTTTTAGTACTGCACAGATCGAACGGCTGCAATATCTGATTGATGCGCAAGAACGCTGCTTTGAGCTTTTTTTAGAATTCAGTAACCCTGCTGCGCTACAACTATGGCAACAACAGGCCGCTCATGCGTATTTGATCGACATTGAACGACTACGCCGGATTATCTTGACTCAAGAAGTGGCACGATCACCGCATACCGATCAAAGTGACCATTGGTTTAGCCTACTCACGCAACGGATTGACGACTTAAAAACAGTCGAAACTGCGCTCGAAGTCTATCTGCAACAGCTCTGTGAACAAACCCTGTGCACCGCCAAAATCGCCCTGAGTCAGCAACAAACCCTGATCAATCAGCTACAACATGAGCATAGCGACAGCTTCATGGTGTTTCTCAGTGGCCAAGAACCGCAGCCACCTCAATCGGTACGGCTAGATCACTTTCATCCAGACAGCCTGAGTCCTCGGCTGGGGCGGTCGGTATTTGAGCTGGTACAGCATCAAGCACAACGCCTGCAACAGATGCAAGATGAGCTCGACGCGGCACGGCAAGCGCTTGAAGAGCGAAAATTACAGCAAAAAGCCAAAGCCTTACTGATCAAACATCGCCACATGAGCGAAGATGAAGCACATCGCTTCTTGCGACAACTGGCGATGGATCAAGGCAAAAAAATCGTCGAGGTGGCTAAAAACCTGATCGACATGGCTGAAGTCTGGCGTTAATTCAGGCCGACATGATTCCTCACCACAAATCATGTCGGTCAATCAGGTGCGCCCGCCACTAAAAAACTCTAAAATAGGCCGCTTAATGACTCGCCTAAGGTAAAACTCGTGAAATTACAACTCAAAGTGCTCGACCCACGCATCGGCACGACATGGCCACTGCCCAGCTATGCCACCAGCGGCTCAGCCGGTATTGACCTGCGTGCCTGTCTGGATACGGCCGTGGTGGTCGAACCGAACCAAACCATCTTGGTCAAAACTGGCATGGCGGTTTATATTGCCGATGCTCGGTATGCTGGATTAATTTTGCCGCGCTCTGGCCTTGGCCATAAGCACGGGATCGTGCTGGGCAACTTAGTCGGTCTGATTGACTCAGATTATCAAGGCGAACTGATGGTTTCGGTCTGGAATCGCAGCCAACAACCGTTTACCCTAGAGCCGGGCGAACGCATGGCACAATACGTGCTTGTGCCCGTGCTACACGCCGAATTCGAACTGGTCAGTGACTTCGACCAAAGTGCACGCGGGGCAGGTGGTTTTGGACATACTGGCCGACAATAAACAATCCGCCGTCCATACTGTTCAAAACGCACTGCCTAACACGGACTAGCAGCCGATAGACCTCACACCGTAAGGACACCACCCGTGCAAAAAAAAACCAGAATGACTCGTCCACCGTCACGCTTTGCTGGTAAATTTCCAAGCCTCGCCCTGCATATGGCGCTGGTGATCAGTGCCAGTGCGGGTAGCTACCTTTGGCTTGGCCAACAGCTCACCCAGCAGCAACAGCAGCGCGTGCAGGATTTTGGTGAACAAGCCGCAACCATGGTCGAGCTGCACGTGGCCAACTTACAAGCTAAAACCGAGCTGCTGGCTCAGCAACCCGATCTGAGTAGCGCTGCAATTATTAAAGCAGTGATTCCAGAAGGTGGCTCAGTACCGCCATCACTGAGCTTTGCGGTACAAGACCTACTGAATCGCACCCGTAATACCGACACCGCACCAGAACTCGACATGAGTAAAGGCAAAGCGATGATTGATATTGCGACTGAAATGCCCGCAGGCGGTTATCTGGTCGCCGAATGGTCGTTTGAGCCACTCGAAAAAGATCTCGAACGTATCACCCCCAGTGGCTATCAAGTGCGCTTGGTGCAGCAGATCGGTGGTAAACCCATCGATGCACTGCGCGTTAATAGCAATAAAAACGATGGTCTGCTGCAAAGCGTAGAACTGCGCCTGCCGCAGTGGCAACTCAGTGTCGGCGATCTTGGCCAGCGTAGTCCGCTACCGCTGTGGGTCGCCCTGATCAGTTTACTCGGCGGCCTGCTGTCACTGCTGCCGTGGCTACTGCTAACCCGCAGCGCCTCACCCAGCAGCGCCACGACTAGCGCAGCAATACGGGCAAGCCAAGCCAAAACAGCAACACCCATGGTCAGTAATAGTGCTCCTGATGAACAAAGCCAACCGACTGAGCCAGTCGCCGTGCCAGCCAGCCCAGTCGCGCCAGTAAGCCCCATCACTGCGGCAGTCACAGCAGAATCAGAGCCACCGATCACACCAGAAGTCGCCAGCAGCGCAGTTGCCGAGATAGACCATAGCCACAATCTTGATTTTGAGCTGGAAGAATTCACCCTAGATACACCCAGTACGCCAGTCACGCGCTTTCCGTACCAATTATTCCGTGCCTACGACGTGCGCGGCACGACTGATCTGCTTGATGACGCACTGGCTGAGCGGATTGGGCTTGGCCTTGGTGCAACCTTGCGTGACCGACTGCAACGCCAAGTCGTGCTTGGCCACGATGCCCGTGTCACCAGCCCACGCTATGCTGAAATTGTACGGCAAGCGCTGGTCAAATCTGGCCTGACCGTGATCGATATTGGACAAATCCCGACGCCGATCATGCACTTTGCCGCGAAACAACATGACGGCAACGGCATCATGATCACCGCCAGCCACTGTGACGGCAATCAAAACGGCTTTAAATGGGTCATCGAAAACACCCCACCGAAACCAGAAGATATTCAAGCGCTCGCTGAACGAATCGACCAAAACCGTTTCGTCGATGGCGTTGGCCAAGCGCGGCAGCAGTCCTATACCGATGACTACATGGAAGCCTTACATGGCGACGTGATTTTGGGACAAAACTTCGAGATTGCGATTGATGGCATGAATGGCATGATGGGACAAATCGCCGAAAAAGTCCTCACCGCTGCGGGCTGTAAAGTCAGTGGCCTCAATCTGAACCCTGATGGCCTATTTCCGAATGGCGCACCTGATCCATCCAAAGCAGGACAAATTGACGACCTCTGTAACGACGTGATTATCAGCAACGCCGATTTTGGCTTTGCGTTTGATGGTGATGGTGACCGCTTAGTCGTGGTTGACCAAAAAGGCCAAGTCGTCTCACCAGACCAACTCATCGCCTTATTTGCACAAATGATTCTGACCGCTAAGCCCGGCGCGGATATTATTTTTGATGTCAAATGCAGCCGAATGCTCAATAGTGTGATCACCCAAGCAGGTGGCCGTCCGGTCATGGTGCGCAGTGGCAATACCTTTATCCGCCAAGCGGTGCAATCAACTGAATACGATGCGGCCTTTGGTGCTGAATTTTCCGGTCATTATTTCTTTAACGATGGGCGTAGCAACAACAACGATGACGGCTTGTATGCCGCGCTACGCCTACTCGAATGGCTCGATCAACAAGGCCAAAGCCTCTCCGAAATGCTCAAAGCCCTGCCGCAACGGGTCAGCACACCGGATCTGTATATCCCGCTCGATGGTACGGACGGGCGGCAACTCTTGGCTGACCTACAAGACAGCGCCGAAGCACTCACTGAAGGGCAGTTGTCCTTACTCGACGGCATTCGGCTAGACTTCAATGATGGCTTTGGCATTATTCGCGCCTCGAACACTGGGCCGTATTTAACTGCCCGTTTTGACGGCGAAACCCCTGAGTCACTGATTCGGATTCGGCAGGTGTTCCAAGGACTGATGTCCCAACATCATCCGACCCTTGCCAAGCACTTGGTTGACTGACGGCTTGACTGATTTGAACTTAACCCACTCACGGAGTGTTGCATGGCCTTAAGCAAAGAAACCGCCCTGAATATCGCCCAAGTTCTGACCGAAGGCTTACCGTATATCCAGCGCTTTATTGGCAAAACCATCGTAGTCAAATACGGCGGCAATGCGATGACTGATCCTGAGCTAGAGCGTTCATTTGCCCGCGACATCGTGCTGCTCAAAACCGTCGGCATCAATCCTGTGGTGGTACATGGTGGTGGCCCACAAGTCGATAGTTTGCTCAAGCAACTCGGTCGCGTTTCTGATCGTATCGACGGCATGCGGGTGACGGACGACGCGACCATGGAAGTGGTCGAGATGGTACTCGGTGCGAGTGTGAATGGCTCAATCGTCAATCTGATCAATCAACACGGCGGCCGCGCGATTGGCTTAACGGGGAAAGACGGCAACCTGATCCGCGCCCGCAAGCTGATGCTGGACAAAACCGACGATAAAGGCCAAATGTACCAAATCGATCTTGGCTTGGTCGGTGAAGTGGTCGGGGTGAAAACTGACGTACTGGATTTGTTCTTTAAGAGTGACTTTATTCCTGTCATCGCACCGCTTGGGGTCGATGAGGACGG
>JBBKWW010000082.1:0-12558 GCA_037969155.1 Moraxellaceae bacterium | reverse complement strand
AGCTTGGCGGCAATCAAAATCACCCACTCAGTATCCTCTGCTTCCGGCAGCGCTAACATCGGCGTGCGAATTTCTACATAATCCACCACAAAACCAGCCGCCGTGAGATGTGCAGCACCTTCTATGCTGAGTTGCGACCAGTCCCGAACACCGTGCTTAAGCTGTGCCGCAATCGTCAATAAGGTCTGATAAATCGTCGCGGCACTGCTGCGTTGAGTCGAAGTCAGATAGCCATTACGCGAGCTTAAGGCCAAACCATCAGGCGCACGTACGGTGGGCACACCAATAATATCAATCGGAAAACACAAATCACGGGTCAAATGCCGAATCACTGCCAATTGCTGATAGTCTTTTTCACCAAAAAAAGCCACATTCGGCTGCACAATGTTAAATAGCTTCGTCACCACTGTGGCGACACCGGTAAAATGCCCCGCACGGCTGCGCCCACATAAATCGGCAGCAATCGAATCCACTTGTACCGTAGTCTGTTGTACAGCATCACCGTACATTTGCTGCACACTTGGGGCAAATAAAATATCGCAATCGGCATCGAACAACAGTTTTGAGTCCACCTCTAACGTGCGCGGATAATGCTCAAAATCCTCACCTTGTCCAAACTGGGTTGGATTCACAAAAACACTCACCACCACAATATCACAGCGATTGCGGGCTTCTTGTACCAGTCTCAAATGCCCTTCGTGCAAATTACCCATGGTCGGTACAAAGCCAATCGACTTGCGCGACGCACGTGACGCACCCAGTGCGGCATGCAATCCTTGTAAAGTGGTTTCTGTTTTCATCGGTTATAGCTCAATTTGAAAAGTATGTTCTGGCGCAGGATACTGTCCTTGTCGCACCGCGGCATGAAACTGCTGAAATGCGTCATCAATGCTGCTGGCATCTTGCATAAAATTACGCACAAAGCGGGCGGGTTTACCATGATGCAGGCCCAACATGTCATGCATAACCAGTACCTGACCATCACAATCTGCGCCAGCACCGATGCCAATCACAGGAATCGCAAAACGCGCTTGAACCTCACGCGCGAGCTGAGTCGGCACACACTCCAGCACCAACAATACCGCTCCAGCGGCCACTACAGCCTCACAATCTGCCAATAACTGATCGGCGCTACTGCGGGTTTTACCTTGTACTTTATAGCCACCCAACACGTTGACCGATTGTGGCGTTAAACCCAAATGTACACAGGATGGAATACCACCCTGCGCCAACACTCGTACAGTTTCAGCCAACCATGCACCACCTTCTAGCTTGACCACATGCGCACCTGCTTGCATCAATGTGGTCGCTGAACGAATCGCATCGGGTATCGTGGCATAGCTCATAAACGGCAAATCGGCCAAAATCAACGCATGCTGATTGCCACGCACAACAGCCCGCGTATGATAAGCCAAGTCTTCCACGGTGACCGGTAACGTGGAGGCATGCCCTTGCACCACCATGCCAAGCGAATCACCGATCAAAATAGCATCAATTTCAGCCTTTTGCATGCTATGGGCAAAACTTGCGTCATAGCAGGTCAAACATGAAAATTTTGTGCCATTGGCCTTGTATGCCATCAGCTGACTTAAACGAATCATTTCACTGCCTCAACCCAAAGTCAGGGCATCTGCCCAAATATGCTGTTCAACCACCCAAATGTCATCCGAACTCTGTGCAACGGCTAAATCGCGCAAATACACTGCACCGACCTGAAAATCAGCATCCAACTCTAACAGTGGCTGCACAACGAATGACCGTTGCATCAGTCCGACATGTGGAATCACCAAATCCGGCGCACGCATCTGCACCCCTTGCATCAGCAAGATATCCAAATCTAATGTGCGCTCACCCCAACGCCGCAAGCGTTGCCGACCCGCTGCCTGCTCGATAGACTGCAACTGTGCGAGTAGCTCATACGGCTGCAAATCAGTCTCGACACAAGCCACCGCATTTAAATAATCAGGCTGATCTTGCGGCCCCATCGGGGTACTCGCATACAGTGATGACACCTGTAGCCGACCCAATAGCCGTAACTCGGTAATCGCAGCACAGAGCAATTGCCTTGAGTCACCCAAGCTACTGCCTAAGTTACTGCCCAGTCCAATCCATGCCAGCGCCATCAATACGGCCCCATAAACACCGTCGATAGATCTCGTGGACGACGGCGACGACGCGGTAATGTAGCCTCTTGCCGCCCACCTCTTGCCGCCCGACGCGGCGCAGCAACTGGCATCGTTTTATCATCAGATGACCCAGATTCGGTCTCGGTCGAGGTATCCAAGCGGACATCAACATCTGTTGCCGTCTGCACTGCACGATCAGGTTGTGTAGCTGACTTACCTTCACGCTGCAAGGCTTGGGCTTTTTCGCGGCGCACACGACGACGACGTGCAGAGCGCGACTCCAAGTCCGTAGACATCGCTTCAGTCATCACCGCCAGTGGATCAGAATCGATGGACTCCGACCAGATGGCTGGCGCAACAGCATTCGGCTGACTTGCGGCTTGGCGATGCTGGCGCAACTGCTGGCGATTTAAGCTGCGAATCGCCATCTCACGCTGATCAGTCGACATCTCTTGGTAGTCGTGCCACCATTGCCCCATCCCTGCTACCAGTGGATCGCCGATTTGTTCGCGTAAATACAGAAAATCAAACGCCGCCCGAAAGCGTGGTAACGTGACCAAACTCGGAATTTGACGTGCTTTCGGCTGAATCAAGCGTGGCTGTAATTCCCAAGTTTCACGAATAAACATCTCCGCATAACGCGGAATCGCGGTGTGCCGTTGCTGACGACGTAGCACATCAACGCCTGCTTGTGTCCACGCGTCATGCGTCGGTAAACCACTCTGTTCGAGTTGTTGCACCCGCTGCATAAATGGCTGCCACAATAGCACCGCATAAAAAAACGCGGGGTTAATACTCTTACCCGATGCAATCCGCGAATCAGTATTGTCGGCTGCTCGCTGAATAAACGCGGTCATCTTGGCGGGTATATCGGCAAACAACATCGGCCACGCATGATGCTCAATCATCAAGGGCAATAGCCGCGCCAAATAGCCACCACTAAACATCTTTTGCGATTCATCATACAAGCGATGGGGTGACACCTCGAGTAGACGTTCGGCTAGGCTCGGTTTCAGTACCGCCAAAATATCAGGGTCGATCTGAAACTGTAGCTTGGCTGCAAAGCGTAAAATCCGCAGCAAACGCACCGGATCTTCCTCGAACCGTAATGCAGGCTGCCCCAAGAACCGAATCACTCGGGCGTGAATATCATCAATTGCATGACAAAAATCCAGCACCTGCCCTTTCATCGGTTGGTAATACAGACTGTTAATCGTGAAGTCACGACGTACGAAATCTTGCTGGATCGTGCCCCACACATTATCGCGGGTCACCATGCCAGACGCAGTGGTATTCGGGCGATTGGGTGGCGCACGAAAAGTCGCGACTTCGATCATATCGCGGCCAGAATACACATGGGCCAACTCAAAGCGACGACCAATAATTCGACAACGCTTGCCAAATACTGATTTAATTTGACTCGGCGTTGCATTAGTCACCGCATCAAAATCTTTTGGGTGCAAGCCCAGTAACAGATCTCGAACCCCCCCACCCACAATATATGCGTCAAAGCCTGCATCAGTCAGCGTGGTCAACACATCTAAAATTGCGGGGGATAACAGTGAAGGGTTTAGGCCAAGCTTGGATGCGCGCAACGTTTGCACAGGCGGCATGCTCCTTAAAAGCAAACAATAAAACAATTCATCAAAATACCGCCTGATCATAGCGGTTTGCTACTCAATCAGCAATTTTTGTCTAGCCTAACCGTGCTGAGCCACAAAAAAAACGCGGAAGATTGCTCTTCCGCGTGCGCTACTATCATAACTATCTTCTATTTAACCCACACCTCACACTCACCTTTGAAGTTACGCTGCCGTTGTGCTTTTCCTTCGATCTTGCTTTTGCTCGGATCGCTGTAACATGCCGCTGCTTGAGTCGTGATTATCAAACGGCACTACGATTTCTGTTATCGCTGAGCGAGTTATCATCATGATTTGCTCGACAGGGTAATTGCAGGAAGCATGCCAACCCAGCCGAAACAGACAACATAAGACTTAACAGATTGATAAACAAAATTTAAGTATCAAAAAATATGTTTCAGCGCGTTGGGCATCATGGGCGAGTTTGGGTAAGTGTTACCGTGCCAATGGGTAGTGGGTAAATTCGTAACACTATTTGGGTAGTGTTACCCCAGCGCATCTCACTGTAAGCGAATACGGGTTCGATTTTTCTCGATGGTGGCGGGGCCAATCCCTTTCACCCGATCAAGATCATCAACTGTGGCAAACATGCCGTGTGTCTTGCGATACTCAATAATAGCCTGTGCTTTTTTCTCACCGACACCGCTTAACACCCGTGCCAAGGTCGCTGCATCTGCTTGATTGATATTCACGGTTTGCGCTGATGCTTGGCTGTTGCTGATCGTAGCAGTGCGAGGATTACTTTGAGTTTGAGTCGGCGGTGTAGCGGTGCTAGCTTCCGAGAATGGATTTTTGGTCATCAAAATACGATGTGCTTCGGTCGATGAGGCGACACAGATCGGACTCCCAATGCTGGTCAGTGAACAACTTAACAACAGCCCAAGCAAGCTGATTTTGCGCAGATTAAGCATCATATTCTCCTCAGGTAAAAGCTCTCGTTTTTTACGAAATCACTGATACAGCTCAGCCGCCCGTCATGTTCATAAAGCGTACGATCTGTGGCTCACTATCAGCCAGATCAAACTGATGACGTTCAGGTTTTTGCTGTAATGCCGTCTGAATCGTTGCAGTGATTTCAGCATCACTGGCTTGATCGCGCAACAACGGCAATAAATCCGCACCCTGTTCATTGCCTAAACATAACAACAGCCGACCTTCACTGGTCACCCGCACCCGATTGCAGTCCGCACAAAAATTATGACTGTGCGGTGAAATAAAGCCGATACGAGTCTGACTGCCGTGTAATTGCACATAACGCGATGGGCCTTGGGTCTGATAATCGGTCTGCTCCAAGCCATAATGCTGCGAGATTAACTGCTGAATCTCAGCACTCGGCATAAAACTCAGCAAGCGGGAATGCTCGGTGATTTGACCGAGCGGCATTTCCTCAATAAACGACACATCTAAACCACGCTGTGCGGCAAACGCCACAATCGGCAAAATCTGCGCATCATTGCGGCCTTTCATCACCACCACATTCAGCTTAATCCTAAAGCCGACCTGTTGTGCAGCCTCAATCCCGCGGAGTACGTCCGCCAGATCACCGGTACGGGTAATCTCACGAAACTGCGCAGGATCAAGTGAATCTAAGCTGATATTGATTCTGGATAAGCCCGCAGTTTTGAGCGGAGTAGCAAACTGGCTCAAACGTGCGCCATTGCTGGTCATCACCACCTCGCTATGCTGGCTCAGCTGCTCGACCAACCACGACAAATTACGCCGTACCAATGGCTCACCACCCGTCAGCCGAAACGTCTGCACCCCCAAACCTGCAAAAATCTGCCCCAGGCGAGCGATTTCTTCCAGTGTCATCAGTCGGTCACGCGGCAAAAAGGTCATGTTTTCGGCCATACAATACACACAGCGAAAATCACAACGGTCGGTGACCGATAGACGCACATAACGAATTTGACGGGCAAATGGATCGACCAAGGCAGGGATAGATGACTCAAACATGATTTTGCTCTGCGGCTGCTAATGCTGTTTTGGCCTGCTCCCACAGTAGATCCATCTCAGCCAAGCTACTTTGCTCTGGCGTGCTCTCTCGCTTGGCCAGCTCATCCTCGATATAGGCAAAGCGCGCTTTAAACTTATGCACCGTGCCTAAAACTGCCTGTTCACTTTGAATATTGAATTTACGCGCCACATTGACCAAGGCAAATAAACAATCACCTAGCTCATCAGTGATTGCCGCCAGATCTTCAGTATGGATGGCTTGCTCTAACTCGGCGATTTCTTCGTGCAGCTTGGCGTGTGCGCCCGTCACATCCGGCCAGTCGAAGCCAACTTTGGCTGCTTGTTTTTGCAAATCTTGTGCTTGCATCAGCCCTGAGCCGGCTTTGACCTGATCCAAGCGCCGCCGCTGCCCCTGCCGCTCGGTCTGTTTAATCGAATCCCATGCCACCGCAACCGCTTCGGCATCTTTGGCAGTACTGTCAGCAAAGACATGTGGATGCCGTCGAATCAGCTTGGCCTGCAAACCTGCCACCACATCGGCAAACTCAAATGCGCCTTGCTCTTGGTACATTTGCGCCTGAAACACCACTTGCAACAATAGATCACCCAGCTCATCGCAAACCGCCGCCGCATCGCCTGAACGTACTGCTGCATCCACCTCATAGGCTTCTTCGATGGCGTAACGGGTCAGGCTGGCGGGGGTTTGTGCCCGATCCCACGGACAATCTCGCCGGAGCTGCGCCATGATCGCAAGCAATTGTTGAATCCCGTGATCTGTCATGCGGACCTCATTGATCGTGCCACTCGATGCTCTGGTCAGAGCAGGCTAAAAATCCAATACCGACTGGGCGGTTGTTCTGGCATGATGCCATGAATACCCTATTCATCGCACACAGGATGTCTTTCATGCGCAAAAAAACCATTTTTATTACCGGTGCAGGTGCCGGCATTGGTGCTGCGACCGCTCGCTTATTTGCAGAAGCAGGCTGGCAGGTTGGACTGTTTGATCGAGACTTCACCGCAGTCACCCAGCTCGCGCGCGAGATTGGCCACGACCGTGCGATGGCAGGCTCGCTGGATGTCGGCAACGCAAAGCAATGGCATAGCGCACTAGACGGCTTTGTACACTGGGCAGGTCAGCTCGATGTCCTGTTAAATAATGCGGGCATTTTATACTCAGGGGCATTTGAAAACACCCCGCTCGAACACCACAGCCGCACCATACAGGTCAACGTCAACGGCGTGCTGAACGGCTGCCATAGTGCATTCCAACATCTAAACGCCAATCCACATGGCGCACGCGTGATTAACCTCTCCTCTACCTCAGCGATCTATGGACAAACCAATCTGGCCAGCTATTCGTCCAGTAAATTTGCAGTACGCGGACTGACTGAAGCACTTGATAATGAATGGAAGCCCCACAACATCCGCGTCATGGACATCATGCCGATGTTTGTGCAGACCGCGATGGTGACCAATATGGACGCGGGCAGCATCGAAAAAATGGGCGTGCATCTCAGTGCCGAGGATGTGGCGAACGTCATTTACAAAGCCGCCACTACCAATCGCTGGCTTGCACCGACGCACTGGCCAGTCGGACTGACCAGTAAGGCGTTATATCACCTGAGTGGTGTCACCCCTGACCCGCTGAATAAAATGATCAATCGCTGGTTAGGGCAACACTAAATCTTCGGCAATCAATGCTCGCGCGTGGTACGGAATTTAATCTCCGGCCAACGCTCCTGCATGATTTGCAGATTGACCCGACTGGGTGCGAGATAGGTCAAATGCCCACCGCCATCCACAGACAGCTGGTCATGGGCTTTTTTCTTAAACTCACTTAACATCTTGTCGTCGTCGCATTCAATCCAGCGCACCGTCGCGATACTGGCAGGTTCATATACGCAATCGACTTTGTATTCTTCTTTGAGTCGAAACGCCACCACCTCAAACTGCAACACCCCGACCGCGCCCAAGATCAGATCATTACTGACTTGCGGCATAAACACCTGCGTCGCGCCTTCCTCCGACAGCTCTTTCAGACCTTTTTGCAACTGCTTGGATTTTAAAGGATCTTTAAGGCGAACTCGCCGAAACATCTCAGGCGCAAAATGCGGAATCCCCGTGAAGTGTAGGTTTTCGCCTGCGGTAAAGGTATCCCCAATCTGAATCGTGCCGTGATTATGCAGACCAATAATATCGCCTGGCCACGCCTCTTCTAAATGCGCCCGTTCCCCCGCTAAAAAAGTCAACGCATCACTAATCCGCACCTCTTTACCGAGACGGACGTGATTCATTTTTAGCCCTTTTTCATATTTACCCGAACAAACTCGCAAAAACGCGACCCGATCCCGATGCCTTGGATCCATATTCGCTTGGATTTTAAACACAAAGCCCGTAAAGCCCGACTCATTGGCTTGAACCGTGCGCTCCACCGCAGGATGGTCTTTTGGTGCTGGTGCCAAATCGATAAAAGCATCCAAAATCATATTCACGCCAAAATTGCCCAGCGCTGTACCGAACAACACGGGGGTTTGTTTACCGCTTAAAAATAAATCAATATCTAAATCATCGGCGGCCATTTGCACGATTTCAAGTGACTCTTCAAACGCCTTAAAATCACGCTCACCCAGCCGCTCCCGAATGTCAGCGTGGTCATAGCCTTGCCGTGTTTCGATCTCGACGATCTCAGCGCCATGTCCCGCTTGGTACAGATGTGTGGTGTTCGAAGCGAGATGATAGACGCCAATAAAATCCCGTCCCATGCCAATCGGCCATGTCAGCGGAATACAGCGAATTTTTAAAACATTTTCAATTTCGTCCAGCAACTCAAGCGGGTCACGCACTTCGCGATCCATCTTATTTACGAACGAAATAATCGGCGTATCACGCATCCGACACACGTCCATCAGCTTGATGGTGCGCTCTTCCACGCCTTTTGCGCCATCAATCACCATCAGGGCGGAATCTACCGCAGTCAGGGTACGATAAGTATCTTCCGAAAAATCCTCATGACCTGGTGTATCAAGTAGGTTAACGATATGATCTCGAAACGGAAATTGCATCACCGAGGTGGTGATCGAAATACCACGATCCTTTTCCATTTGCATCCAATCTGAGGTGGCATGCCGATCTGACTTACGGCTTTTTACCTCACCCGCGAACTGAATCGCCTTGCCCCACAACAATAGCTTTTCAGTCATGGTGGTTTTACCCGCATCAGGATGCGAGATGATGGCAAAAGTTCTTCTGATGCTAGATTCGTAAGCAACTTGATGTTCGGTCATGGGTCGGGGTCTACAGGGTTTGTACACAGCAATGTACACAGTGTTGATTGCGACGCTGTTGGCCAGTCGGTGCAATATAGGATGGTAGTGATTATAGCAGATGCCGATCTATTTCAAAAAAGCATCCTTCGAACTTCATCACGCCACGTTGCAATACAGCCGCAAAAATGCTTGAGTGAGCGACCGCAGTTCTCGTATAATCTGCGTCACGGGGAGGTGGCAGAGTGGTTGAATGTACCGGACTCGAAATTCGGCGTAGGGCTTGCCCCTACCGAGGGTTCGAATCCCTCCTTCCCCGCCATTTATGCAAGATAAAGCCCTGATTATTCAGGGCTTTTTTACATCGATCTCTACTAAACTTAAAATATGATCGTATCAACACCCAGATCATACCCAGATCACACCTAAACTGTACCAAGAATGCCACATGAAAACGCGGCAACAGCCCGCGATTTTCAATCAGACGCATACGACGTGTTGCCGCATCCACGCCTCTCAAATTCAGGTCAAAATCCATTAAATCCAACGCACCGCAGCACACAATAGTGCGTCAAATTGCGTCGCATTACTCCCTTTAGGCTATTGTGATCGGTTTCAAATCTGGGCATTCTTCATTCAAGTCAGTGTGACACTGCAGCGTCAATCATGCACGTCACACCACTTGAATAATAATCCACCAGCAGACTGCGGATGTTCGCGTCGATGCTGGGCTTACTTCATAATGACTGACTCGACAGGCACAAACGACAAAACAACCAGCCTGTCGGGTCGCTGCTTTTACACTTAAAATCGCAGTAGCACCCAAAAACTGACGTGTCCCTTCGGGTTGCTGGCGAAACGTCAACAGACCCTAGTGGCACTGATTTTTTTAGATTAATGCTTGCTCGGTATAATCGGCCAGCGCATGATAAATCGCGCTCCGCCAAGCTCCGGACTCTGATCCACCTGCATCCGACCGCCAAACCAAAAGGCAATCCGTGACACAATCGACAAGCCTAAACCATAGCCACCCGACGCGCGGGTACGGCTATCATCGAGCCGAGCAAAGGCAACAAATATTTTTTCGCGATCCTTCTCTGCAATGCCAGCGCCATCGTCCTCCACACAGACAAAGGCTAAGCCATCGGCAATCCCCGCACTGATGCGGATCCGGCTCTCAGCATAGCGCATGGCATTGCCCGCCAAATTCTGTACCACCCGATGTAAATAACGCCGCTCTGCAATTGCTTGAACCGACGGATCAGGTAAGCTTTTTTCGACTGTAATCGGCTTACCCAATGCGCTGGTCTCAGTCGCAACTTGCTCCACGATATCGGCCAACACAATCATCTCTAGATTCAGTGATGGCGTGCCTTCTTCTAATTTTGCGTAAGTCAAAATCTCATCGATCAACGAGTTCAGGGACTCAATATCTTGATCAATCAATGCTTGCTGATCCCAACGTGAAGCCTCATCGTCAGTATCTGCCAGCATATCCACCCCAAAGCGAATCCGCGCCACGGGCGTGCGCAATTCATGCGAAACGGCACGGGTTAGCTCACGCTGTGCTTCGATCAGGCGCTGAATATGCTCAGTCATGTTGTTAAACATACTGGCCAAATGCGCCACTTCATCACGGCCAGAAACAGGTACACGGGTCGAAAGATCACCCGCTCGCACCTGTCGCACGCCGACTTGGACTTGGCGCAACTTGCGTTCTAATGGGAAAATGAGCGTGTAAACACCCAAACTAATCAGAAATAAACTCAGCAAGGTCACACTGGCAAACAACCGAAACGGCAACCAGTTAAATAGCGGAATCGGCCCCATCACCAAGACTTCGTTACCACTGACAGGGCTGATAATCTGAATAGAGGAACCCGTCGCTGTGGCGCTATCGCTAAACACCAGCACCACATCATTACGGCGAATACGCCGCATCTGATCTAAATCCAGATCCAGACTAGATAATGGCTTGATCTTGATATCAAAGCTGAATTTTTGTTTAAGCTGGGCGAGTCGTTGCGACTCCCGCGCTGGATAATTCACCAAATCATCCAGTAAAAAAACTGCCATCGCTTTGATTTGCTGCTCGCCTAAACGATCAATACGCGCATACAGCAGCAGATCTTCATTGGGGATTTTGGCGTAAACATCACCATATTCTTTTTCGGGCTGGTACCGTACCACTGCATTTTGGTCAGTCAGCTGATCACGCTCGTAGCGACTCAACTCGATGCTGTCCAATGACACTAAGGACAAGGGTGTACTCAGTAACACACTGGCATCGTTGAGCCAATTTTGGCGTGAGACGGCATTGGGCTGACGCACAACACCTTGTGTAATCAGATAAAATGCGCCAGAGGCCATTTCTTCACGATAGTTTTGCGCCCGTTGCGCATTAATGCTTTGCACCAATACATAGGCAAAAACCCCAACCAACGCGCAGACCAGCACCAAACCTGCGTAGATACGCAGGAAGATGCTGTGCCAAAAACTGTTGGTCGTGCGTAACGGCATTGGCTAGTCGCTCAGTAGTAATAGTCGCTCAATACATCACAGCAGCGACGATCCATCTGGAAGAGCATGTTACAGCCCTGCGCCAGACTCTTTTACGAACAAATAACCTTTGCTACGTACGGTTTTAATGCGTTTTGGGTTCTCAGGATCATCACCGATTTTAGGACGAATCCGCGAAATCCGCACATCAATCGAGCGATCTTGTCCATCGTACTCGATACCACGTAGCCGCTCAAAAATATCTTCGCGTGATAAAATTCGACCCGCATTTGAGGCCAATAACCACAACAAATCATACTCGGCGCTGGTAAAGTCTACTGGCTCTCCCGCTAGGGTGACCGAACGGCCGCCATTATCGATGACCAAGTCATCAAACTCGAGACGCTGTGCCACTTCTTCTTCTGGCACTTTATCAGTACGGCGCAGTAAGGCACGAATCCGTGCCAACAGCACGCGTGGCTGTACAGGCTTAGCAACATAATCGTCTGCACCCATCTCTAGGCCCAGCACTTGATCCATGTCTTCGGTACGCGCCGTCAACATCAAAATCGGATGATGATAATGTGGCCGCACTTCACGGCACACGGTTAAACCATCTGCGCCGGGCAGCATCACGTCGAGTACCACAAGATCTGGCTGTTCAGCCACAATGCGGCGAATCGCGCGGTTGCCATCGGTTTCAACCCCAACTTCAAGACCATTGCGAATCAAATAATCTTGGGTCAGCGTTGCCAGACGCTCATCATCTTCGACGATCAAAATACGCGGCAATCTCTCTTCTTGCGACATTAATGTTCCCCACAAAAACCCAATATTTTTTGAAAACCAAGTATCTCTTGAAAATCAAGACGGATACATGACTGTTGATGCTGCCAATACTACACCGTTTACAATGTAAACCAAATTCCAATCACCAAACTGATACAGCTTGTCTGAATCGTTATTTTTTGCGACGTTGTGTCAAGAATTCTTTTTGGATTTATTTTGAGTCGCTTCTACTAATTTATCCACAATGTTATCCACAGAGTACCGTTCAGCAAACCCTTGTCA
>JBBKWW010000081.1:0-13077 GCA_037969155.1 Moraxellaceae bacterium | reverse complement strand
GTTTGGCTTGGGGGCGCTTTAACGAGATCGGCCAATGAAAATGGCGCGGTAGATTTATCAGTCATGCGGGGACTCGGGGGGATTGCGGATTCGGGCGATAGCCTGCGGGGTTTAAGGTTTTTTTTCAAGTAAAATCGGCTATGATGAATGCAGTGGTCTACACTTTTCAGGTTGAAAACTAATAGACTAGCTCTAACCGCCCATACTTTTCCTGAAAAAAGTCATTCTTAAATAGCAAGGTGAGAAATGAAGAAACTCATTGATTTGACCCATGATGAAGCTAAAAAGCACTTCTTAAGACCCAGCAGCTATTTTAATGCAGACTTACCAAGTTACATTAGTTTTGAGCCAATTCTTGAAAAAGTATCCTCTATCTTAGGCGAGAAAACATACCGCGACTTTAAAGCAAAAAATCCAAACGAATTTTCGTCTGTTAATTACAGTCTTATTTCTAATAAGGATGGAAGGTTTGCATGGCGGCCATACGAGCTAATACACCCTGTAATCTATGTATCTTTAGTAAATACAATATGTTATGAACAAAACTGGACTCTTATTACACAAAGAATGAGAGCATTTGAAAATGGCATTGTTGAGTGTTGCAGTACACCAATGATCTCACTCAACCATCAGACGAATACTGAAACACAAATTCTCAACTGGTGGCAAAGAATAGAGCAGAAATCCATCATACACTCTTTAGAGTATAACCATGTGATACATACAGATGTGACGGATTGCTACGGCTCGCTGTACACCCATAGCATTCCTTGGGCTTTACATGACATTTCTTTCATCAAAAATGAAGCGAATAAAAGAGATCCAAAATTACTGGGCAATAAGATTGACGCACACATTCAAGCTAGCCGATATGGTCAAACCAATGGTATATCTCAAGGCTCGGTACTCATGGATTTTATAGCTGAAATCGTTCTTGGTTATGTCGACACGCTAATAAATAGTGAACTAGACGGTCGCTCTGACTTCAAGATACTCCGCTATCGTGACGACTACAGAATTTTCGCCAACAGTGATGAGCGCGCAGAAGATGTACTTAAAGTTATTAGCGACAAATTAAGAGTCGTTGGCATGCGACTAGGTACTGCAAAAACTTTTTCCTCCAAAAATGTGGTGGAAGGATCAATCAAGCCCGATAAACTCTCAGCAATTGAACTTCAAGATCTGGGGGTTTCAAACGCAAAAACCATCCAAAAGCAACTTCTCAGGCTACATACCTTTGGTCAGCGCCACCCTAACAGCGGTGCGCTACGCAGGCTATTGGGTGACTTTCACACGAAAATATCGACACAAACTGAAGCACCAGATGATCTAGAGGTGCAAATTGCAATTGCTACGGATATTGCTTTCGTATCACCTTCTACCTTCCCAGCGATTGCCGGAATCCTAAGCTATCTCATATCACTTGCGCCAGCAGAACAAAAAAGCGGCTATTGGGAAAAGGTACGACGAAAAATGGCTAGAATTCCTTATAACGGTTACCTTGAAATATGGCTGCAAAGAGTCATCACCCCGAAACCTCTAAATATTGCTTTTAACAGTGATGAGCTGATATGCCAAATTGTTAGTAAAACCACACCGACACCTGAGCTATGGGAAAGCAACTGGATTTCAAGCCCTGCTCTAAAACAAGCGCTTGATCCAAAGGAAATAGTGATAGCAGATCCACAAGACATGAGTGAAGTTGTAACGCCTGAAGAAGTTGAACTATTCACACGAAACGCTTATTTTTACTAAAAACAGTACAAAAAAGGACGACACACACGCCGTCCTTTTTCACATCTCACAGACCTAATTGATTAGCCGACAAAACGCCGCGCGTTACGGAACATCCGCAACCACGCCCCATCCTGCGTCCAATCCTCCGGCTTCCAGCTATGCTGCAAGGCACGGAAGTTACGCTCAGGATGCGGCATCAAAATCGTCACCCGACCATCACCCGAGGTCACCCCACCAATCGCCTCAGGCGAGCCGTTTGGATTGAGTGGATAATGCTGCGTTGGCTGGCCTTGGCTATCAACATAACGCAAAATTACCTGACCACTCGCGTTCAGTGCAGCCAGTTGCTCCGCCGTCGCCTCGACCCGACCCTCACCGTGCGCAATCGCAATCGGCAAAATCGACCCTGCCATATCTTCCAGCAAAACAGATTTAGACTGTTCGACTCGAAGATTAACCACCCGCGCCTCGAATCGCTCGCTGGTGTTTTGGCGGAAACGCGGGAAATGCTGCGCCTGTGGAATCAAGTCTTTTAGTTGTGACACCATCTGGCAGCCGTTACACACGCCAAGGGTGAAGGTTTCGGTACGATGGAAAAAATGCTCAAACTGCTCACGCAACTGGCTGTTAAACAAAATTGACTTCGCCCAACCACCGCCCGCGCCCAGCACGTCGCCATAACTAAAGCCACCACAAGCGACTAGACCTTCAAACTCATCTAAACGAATCCGACCACTGAGCAAGTCACTCATATGCACATCAACGGTGCAAAAACCAACCTGATCAAACGCAGCCGCCATTTCAAGCTGACCATTGACACCCTGCTCACGCAAGATCGCAACTTTTGGCTGACGCAGATTAAGGTACGGCGCTTCAATCGGCTCATTCAGATCAAACGTCGGTTTGGCAATCAGACCTTGATAGGCAGGTGCGGTAATCAGGGAAAATTCTTGATCAGCACAATCACTGTTATCACGCTGACGCTGAATCTGATGACTGACGCTGCTCCATGCCTGTTGTAACTCAGCACGCGGCAAACTCAAGCCCGCCACGCTGAGTGTATCACTGCGATTGACTGTACCGATCTGCTGGATGGTATTGGCCAGCGGTGTACCTGCCAGATGCGCTTGGATTTTTGCCCAGTCGCTAGCGCGTAGCTGCAATACAGCGCCAATCTCTTCGGCAAACAATTCGGGCAACGTGCGATCACTGGTCAGTTGTAGATCAACCCCCAGACGCGACGCAAACATCATTTCGGCAACAGTCGCCAACAAGCCACCATCACCAATATCATGATAGGCCAAGATTTTACCCGCAGCATTCCACTGCTGAATCAAGCTAAAAAAGGCTTTTAGATCTTCAGCATCGTCTAGATCGGCAGGCACATCACCGAGCTGACTGTAGACTTGTGCCAAAATCGACGCACCCAACCGGAATTTGCCTTGCGACAAATCAATCCGCACCAGCACCGTGTCGTCTTGCTCTTTCAGTTCTGGCGTGAGGGTTTTGGTCACATTGGTCACGGGCGCAAAGGCGGTCAAAATCAGCGTCATTGGTGAGGTAACTGATTTATCCGTGCCCTGCTCATCTTGCCATGTGGCACGCATTGACAAGGAGTCTTTACCGACTGGAATCGCAATGCCCAACGCGGGACACAGCTCCATGCCAACTGCTTTTACGGCTTCAAACAAGGCTTGGTCTTCGCCAGTTTGGCCAGCGGCGGCCATCCAGTTGGCGGAGAACTTAATATCCGACAGTTGCTGGATCTGGGATGCTGCAATGTTAGTGATTGCTTCTGCCACTGCCAGTCGCGCAGATGCAGCTGGGTTCAGCAACGCCACTGGCGAACGCTCACCCATGCTCATCGCTTCACCCGTGACCGCCTGATGACCGGTCACCGTCACCGCACAGTCAGCCACGGGCACTTGATAGCGACCGACCATTTGGTCACGCGCCACCATGCCAGTAATCGAACGGTCGCCTATCGTAATCAAAAACGACTTACTGGCCACCGTCGGATGCCGTAGCACACGGAAAATCGCGTCTTTTAGATCAATCGAGGTGGTATCAAACGCTTGGCCAGCCCGCTCAATCGTGTCATAGCTGCGCTGCATGCGTGGCGTACCGCCGAGCATCACTTGCATCGGCATATCGACCGCTTTATTACCAAACTGTGGATCATTCACGGTCAAATGCCGAACGTCGGTCGCTTCACCGAGCACCGCAAATGGACAGCGCTCACGCGCACACAGTGATTCAAACAATGCCAGCGACTTGGGACGAATCGCCAACACATAGCGTTCTTGCGCTTCGTTTGACCAGATTTCCATCGGGGACATGCCCGACTCCAGTGATGGAATCTGGCGCAGATCGAGGATTGCACCGAGTTTATGGTCATTGACCAGCTCAGGCATCGCGTTAGACAGACCACCCGCACCGACATCATGTAAAGAGACAATCGGGTTATGATCGGCCATGCCCCAGCAGGCATCAATCACCTCTTGGCAACGGCGCTCCATCTCAGGATTATCACGCTGCACCGACGCAAAATCGAGCTGCTCACCCATCGTACCGCTATCGACACTCGACGCCGCACCACCACCCAAACCGATCAGCATGGCTGGGCCACCCAGCACGATCAGCAAATCACCCTGCTCAATCGGCTGCTTCTCGACGTGATCTGGTCGAATATTGCCGTAACCCCCCGCCATCATGATGGGCTTGTGAAAGCCCCAGACTTTATCCTGTACGGTCAGCTCAAAACTGCGGAAATAACCACACAGATTCGGGCGACCGAATTCATTGTTAAACGCCGCCGCACCGAGCGGTGCATCAGTCATGATTTGTAAGGCGGAGGCCATACGCGACGGCTTGCCATACGCGGTTTCCCACGGCTCAGGCTGTGTCGGCAGTTGCAGACTCGACACGGTAAAGCCTGCCAAACCCGCTTTTGGTTTGCCACCACGTCCAGTCGCGCCTTCATCGCGAATCTCACCACCTGAACCGGTCGCCGCACCGGCAAACGGCGCAATCGCGGTCGGGTGATTATGCGTTTCGACTTT
Source organism: Moraxellaceae bacterium (assembly GCA_037969155.1). Lineage (GTDB taxonomy): Bacteria > Pseudomonadota > Gammaproteobacteria > Pseudomonadales > Moraxellaceae > JAYXXU01. Next base: position 8,278 of record JBBKWW010000081.1, on the reverse strand, counting down.
CATCAGAATATGTACGGCTTCTTTGTGCATGCCGTATTCGCGCTGCTGCGTATCTGGATTACAAGTCGGATAAAAACGTAACGAATCAAAGCCAACAATCACCGAAGCGTTATCTTTATAGGCAGATAACACATCCGATGGCGATTGTTTATAGGTGTTTTTGATCATCTGGAACAAGGACAACGGCTGCTTTTCGCCATTGATTGACCATTCAGCATTAAAAATCTTGTGCCGACAATGCTCAGAATTGGCCTGCGCGAACATCATCAGTTCGATGTCATGCGGATTGCGGCCAAGCTGGATAAAGGCCGTGGTCAAATAGTCGATTTCTTCAAGCGACAGTGCAAAACCAAACTCATGATTGGCTTTGATCAAAGCATCTTTACCCTGACCCAGAATATCAATTGCGTTCAGTGATTTAGGTGCATGTTGGCTGAACAACACCTGCGCAGCGGCAAGGCTATTAAAGGTGCTTTCGGTCATCCGATCATGCAGCAGCGCAACCAATGCAGGCGTTAATTCAGTCACGCCCTGCAAGGTGTACAGCGTCGCACGCTCAAATCGAGCCACTGGCTGACCACAGTTGGCAAAAATATCACTGGCCTTGGACGACCAAGGCGAAATCGTACCGATGCGTGGCGTGACGATCAATTGCACACCATCCGCAGACGGCGCAGTGACCTCATAGGTCTGACCATCATTCAGCAAGCCTAACGCTACACTGTGGGCCGCATCGACTAGCGGCTGATCAAATAGATAAACAAACTGACTGGCCACACCCGTAATCGGTGCAATGGCAGACAAACGGGCAAGCAATTGATCTTGCTTGAAGATAGAAAGTGCTGGCGCACCGGCCACAATGAACATGCTGGGAACGGCTCCGTAGATCAGTCAAGGCTGACCTGATGTGCAAGACAGGAAAGGCCGATATGATACGCGCATTTGCTGCATTCGGCCACTCAAACCCGCCAAGCAAAATAACCGTCCCTGCTCAAGCTCACCCGTTACGCAGACGCTGTTGGCTCAGCCTGAATAAACACCAAGGCCAAACGCACCTCGTTATAGCCCACGTTTTGCCGTAATGCCTCGACAATCGGGCGTAGCTTAATCGTGCCATCGTCATTAAAGTTTGTGGCTTGGCGCTCTTTAAGCAACTGCAAATACACGTTACGGATCGGCTCAAGCTGCTCTGCACTGGGACGAATTCGACTGACATCAAACTGCTGATCTTGTTCGGCGAGTTTTGCCAAATGATTAATGATGGTCGCTTGGGTCAGCTCACGAAGCTGGGCAATCTCCTCAACCTCTAAGCCTTGCACAAACAGCACTTTGGTCTGTTCTAACGTATGTGGCTCGGGCGTGGCCTTACCTTTTGCTTTGATTTTTTTGGCTTTACGTTGTTCGTATTTAGCGATTTCGGCGGCATTTAAGGTGCCACCGGATTGGGTGATAAACTGATCGTGCAGTTTTTTTAAGGTTGCAGCGGGTTTTTCGGCCTGATCCGTCCAAACCTGTTCCGCCTCACCAGACAGTTGCAAAAACCGCTGATCGGCTTTGACTGCCAACCGATCCAACTGTAGCGCCATTGAGTTTAAACCCAGCAATCGCAAGCCCTGAAGATTCTGTAAGCGCGACAACGCCACATAGCCTTGGCCTTTTTCAAAAGTATTGCTCAGGTCAATTTCAGCCGCTTGTAGTGTCATGCCTTGGCTTTTGTGCACGGTCATTGCCCATGCCAAACACAGCGGAAACTGCTGATACGTGGCTAGTGATTTACCCGATTCATTATCGACTGACCATGTTTCAGGCAATACTACCAGCTGCTCACCATCACGCAGCTTCACGCGTGGTAAGGTACCAAACTCATCATCGGTGACAAATCCTGTCACTTCGCCCAGCGTGCCGTTGCTATAACCGAGCTCAAAATTATTTTTAACAAACATCACCTTCGCGCCGACTTTCAGCACCAACTGTTCTGGCGCACGCACCGCACCCGTTAAGGTCATCAATAGCTTTTCGTTACCTTTACTTTTGGCTTGAAAGCTTTTGGGGGGTTGCTCCAACGCAGCCAAATGCCGCTGATTAATCTCATCGACATTGACATTATGAGTAAACAATCGGGTGATATCGGCATCTAACGCCTGATGCTGGGTATGGCGTAATTGGGCAAGGCTGTCTTCCGACACTTGCTCAGCACGAATTTCATTTAAAATATCATTCAGACGGCTATCGTTTTGCCGATGCTGCTCTGTCAGGTAGCAGATTTGAAACTTTGCCTCCAACCAACCAGCGGACATAAAAGCAAACTTATCTCGATTGGTTTCGCTTGGCTTACCCACGGGTGGCAACTGAAAAAAATCGCCCGCCACCACCACTTGAATGCCACCGAATGGCAGCTCGTTGCCCTTAAAATACTTCAGCACTTGATTCACCAGTTCAAGCTGCTTGGCGTGTAGCATCGAAATCTCGTCGATGATCAGCACTTTGACTTTATCCAGATGCTCACGCATGTATTTACGATCATACATCCGCGCCAAATCCTGAGTATCCAAGCTGTCCTTAATGCCAATCCCCGCCCACGTGTGAATGGTCATGCCATTCATATGGGTCGCGGCGATCCCCGTCGATGCGGTGATGGCGACTGCCACTTTTCGTGCTTTAAGGTAGTCGATATATTGATTTAATGTGTAGGTCTTACCTGCACCCGCCGAACCCGTTAAAAAAACGTTTTGGCCAGCTTTGAGGATATTCAGTGCGGTGGTTTGGTTCATGTAAATCAGGTCAACGGATATTTGATGAAGGCTTAGTCTAGTCGATTTTGCTGTGCTCAATCAGACAAGTTTTAGCGCGGTTGCATGAGCAAAGCTGAGGACAACACGCGGCAGTATCGGTATTCTGGCAAATGCAAAAATCGGCATGACGACAAATATAGGGGTGAGGCGTACAAACATGAGGAGTACGGCTGTTTGGGGTAGCAGTAGTTCGGAGAGGCCGTGGGTGTATGTCCTGACAGAACACTCTAGATACTGGCGATAGCTTGCATGCTTGTATCCTAAAAGATACAATATTTGGACTTACCTTCACTGCGACTTGTTTATGTACACGATTGAACAGCTCCCTGAGTTTGAGGCTTGGTTCAATGGGCTGCGTGATCACACTGCCAAGATTCGCTTGCTAGCGCGGCTAGCCCGTGTCGAAAATGGCAACTTTGGTGACTACAAGACGGTGGAAGGTCAGTTGTTAGAGTTGCGCATGACGTTTGGTGGTGGGATGCGGGTGTATTTTGTGATTCGTCACGGCCGTATCGTGTTGTTGCTACAGGGTGGCGATAAGTCCACCCAGCAGCGTGACATCGAAAAAGCCAAGCAATTACTGTCTGGCCTAGAGGATTGAGCGATGAAGAAGTTTGATATTGCTGAGCATCTGCATAGCGAGGAAGATATTCGTTGTTTCTTGCAGGAGGTTTTAGAGACCGGTACGGCGAGTGATTTTGTGCATGCGGTGGGGATTGCTGCCCGTGCCAAGGGGATGACGGATGTGGCTGCACAGGCGGGTGTGACTCGTGCTAGTTTGTATAAGGCGTTGTCGGCGGATGGGCAGCCTGCGTTTGAGACGGTGTTTAATGTGGTGCAGTCGTTTGGGTTGACTCTTGCAGTTCGGTAGAATGCTGAGGAATGGTTGAGCGGGCTGTTAGGTTAGCCCGCTGGTGTAATCTGAGTCAGCGCGTACGATTACGCTGAGCTAATCGTACTTACGCGGGCTGCATCAATAAACTATTAGAGTACCTTGGGGGAAATCACCTCTCCAGCCACAAGGGAAATGACCATTAACATACCAGTATGCCTGGCTGGCATAAAAGCCAGGAGGATAAACGTCTCCATATTCAGCCTCTATGCACACATGCAATATGTCCCATTGCACAACGTCCTCGAACACTTTTGGCAGCCCATTATCTGCTATCACACTGGCAGTTTTACTTTTAACCAAAGGCATGCTCACCTGCTTTATTTCACTAACCAGATCATTCCACGATTTAAGCCGATCAGGCTGTCGCTCTCTTATTCTGGCTTGATAGTTATTCACAGCCTCTAAGCACAGATTTTCCCACTCTACGCTTTCGCAATGAGCAATAGCTTCATCCCAGCTTTTCAGAACAATAGCCCTGTCAGTATTGGCATGGCTAACATGATTAAACCAGTTGGCCGCCTCCAGCTTCTGTAAGGTTAAAATAGTGGTCTGATTCATACACATTTCCTCCTATCCTTCATTTTTTCTGAGGCTATCGGCCAGGAATACAGGGGACTGATTGGCTATTCTGAAGGCCAAAATTTCCCCTATTTTGTTTTGCCAAGTCAGACAACCTTTGAACCTCAAATTGAGAAATTCCTGCATTATTCATCGCGTCTTCGATTGCCTTGGAATACTCAGCATTTGTTGGCCGCTGGCCGAAAGACAGGCCACCTCGACGATATTGACTCCAGAATCCCTCCAACGACTTATGGAACTCAAAATGTGGGCTTCCGTGCTCCGTGAACGCATTCCCACGAATGCCAATGGCAAACCCTTCATTAGTGGGAATAACATCTCTGAATGTAGCATCTTGATTCAAGTGATGGGATTGAATACCAGCTGGAAGATTTCCTTTCAGGCCGCCATGCAAGCCTTCTGCATGGACAACAGGTACTTGTTTATTCGCCCCACCAACTGGCGTAAACCGCGCCGGACTTAAATCAGGCATCGCTGACGGTGTAGCAACAGGCTGTAGCTTAGGATTGCGAACCAGCCCAATCCCTGCCGAACCCGCCTGCCTGAAACCATTGGGCAAAAAAATCCCTGCACGCGGCAGGGATTTTTTAGATCAGCATCAAACATTAAGCAAACGGATGGCGTAACACAATCGTTTGATCACGATCAGGGCCGGTCGATACGATATCGACTGGACAACCGACCAACTCAGCAATACGCTGAATATAGGCTTGTGCCTCAACTGGCAACTGCTCAAGCGTCGTCGCACCGATGGTCGAGCCAGACCAACCCACAATACTTTCGTACACGGGCGTGACATGATCAAAGGCGACGGCATCGCTAGAGCCCTGACAGCCACTGTCGCCAGTATGCTCATATGCCGTACAAATCCGAATCTCGTCCAGACCATCCAACACATCAAGCTTGGTCAAACACAGGCCGCTGATCGAATTAATCTCGACGGCACGACGTAGCGCGACCGCATCAAACCAACCACAGCGGCGCTGACGGCCAGTGGTTGCACCAAATTCATGGCCAACCGTGCCCAAATGCTTACCGATATCAGAGCCAGTATCATTGGCGGCATCATAAGGCAGTTCAGTCGGAAACGGACCGCTGCCCACACGAGTGGTATAGGCTTTGGTAATGCCCAGCACATAATCCAAGTACAACGGACCAACGCCAGAACCGGTACTCACGCCGCCCGCAGTGGTATTGCTACTGGTCACAAATGGATACGTCCCATGGTCGATATCCAATAGCGAGCCTTGCGCCCCTTCAAACATCAGATTATCACCGGCACGGCGATGTTCATGCAACAGACCAGTCACATCACAGACCAGCGCACGCAGTTCTTCTGCCCAAATTTTGGCATCGGCCAGCACTGCATCTGCGTCAACAGGCTCGACTTTGTAATACTCAGTGAGGCGGAAGTTATGGTATTCGATCACTTCGCGCACACGCTGTTCAAACGCCGCACCACCACGAATCAACTCAGCCAAACGCAGACCACGCCGCGCCACTTTGTCTTCATAAGCAGGGCCAATACCACGACCAGTCGTGCCGATTTTGGCATTACCGCGCTTAATCTCACGTGCTTGATCCAGCGCCACATGGCACTGCAAAATTAACGGACAGTTCGGCGAAATCCGTAGCCGTTCGCGGACAGGCACGCCCTTAGCTTCCAGCGTTTTCATTTCTTTCAGGAGCGCATCGGGTGCAAGCACCACGCCATTGCCGATTAAACACTTCACGCCAGCGCGCAAAATACCGGATGGGATCAGGTGCAGGATGGTTGTTTCACCAGCCACCACCAAGGTATGTCCGGCATTATGCCCCCCTTGAAAACGCACCACAGCGGCGGCTTGATCGGTCAGCAAGTCTACAATCTTGCCTTTGCCTTCATCACCCCCTTGCGTGCCAAGCACGACGACAATTTTACCAATAGCGGTCTCTTTTCCCCGTTTAAATCAAAGCAAGCGGTAGCACGTGCCAGCCGTCTGCCTGTTGCACCATCTGATGCGTAAATCTTGGATCGGCTGCATCGTGCTGATCCAGCACTTGAATCACCACCTGACCCACAGCGCGAGCCGCAGCAATTGCAGTCAATAGCCCCGTGGCTTGGCTGGCTGGTGCAGCCACAACTTGACGCGGTGCAGCCACGTATTGCCGATTCAGCAGTGCGTATAAATCACAGCTAAATCCCGTAGCCGGCCGAGTGCGACCAAACGCTGTTCCCACGCCGTTGTAACGACCACCTTGTGCCAGTGGTACAGCACGATGAGCAGTATACGCCGCAAATACTAAACCGGTATGGTAGTGATAGCCGCGCACTTCGGAAGCATCAACACTGACTTGCACCTCAGGCCAAACTGCCTGTAAGTGCGCCAACGCCTGCGCTAAATCCTCAATCGCCTGCATCAGTGCAGTGGATTGCTGCGCCGCAGTCGATAACCCAGCCCGCAGCGCCGTCAGGTCATGCCCAAGCCGCGCCAATGCTAAAAAATCTGCGCCATAGGCGATTTGCGTGCTGTAATCCAATAGTTCTGGAATAGCTTTACGCTGATACACGTCAAACAACTGCTGCTCTTGCTCAGTCGTTAAGCTGGCTAAATGCGCCAATGCCCGAAAAATCGCCACATGCCCCAAGTCCACATGCAACGGGTGTTGTCCGGCTTGTTGCAATACCGTCAGCATGGTGTCGAGCATTTCTAAGTCAGCCGCCAATGCATCTGAACCGAATAACTCTGCACCAAGCTGCAACGGTGTACGCGAGGCAGACAAGCCTTGTGGATAGGTATGCAATACCGTCGCGGCATAACAATACCGCGCAATGCCTGCCAATGGCCGCACATGCGCATCAATCCGCGCCACTTGTGGCGTCATATCAGCACGCACACCCAGCAACCGACCCGAAGTCTGATCAATTAATTTAAAAGTTTGCAAATCTAAGTCGCTGTTGTCCGCAATCAATAGCGACTCAACATATTCAACCAGCGGCGTATAAATCAGCTCATAACCGCGACCAGCCAAAGTGTCTAACAACTGTCGCCGTAACTGCTCTAAACGTCCTGCCTGCTCAGGCAACACATCTGCCACCCCATCGGGCAGCAACCAAGTTTCTGCAACTGGCATACTGATCTACCTACCGATCTACTGACTGAATCTGCGCAACGCCATGACGCACGCGCTCAATGGCAAAAAATAAAGCCGTTATACGCACTGCAATGTACAAAAGCCGCACAAAAAAAATCGGGGAGCCCCCGAATACAGCTAAGTCTAACATGGCTTCGCGTCGGGTGCATCCTGCAAAACAGTATGGATGATGACGAATTAAGTCTTGTCGGATGGGTCTTGCCTGTTTTAGTCTGCTGATATCTGCAACCTTAGCTGACGAGAAACTGTCATGTCGATTCATCCTGCCCCAACTGAAAACATTCGCAACGTACTGGGCGAGCGCTTGGCCAGCTGCTGTTTTGATCCACTAACGGGCTATTACCGCGATGGCTTTTGCCACACTGGCGCACATGATCTGGGACAGCATACGGTCTGCGTGCAAGTCACTGCTGATTTTTTGAACTTTTCACAGCAGGTTGGTAACGACCTGATTACGCCAGTGCCACAATTTGGCTTTGCAGGGCTAAAACCAGGGGATTACTGGTGCGTGTGTGTCACCCGCTGGAAGCAAGCTTTAGACGCAGGCTATGCCGCACCCATAAAACTCGCCGCCTGTCATGAAGCAGCGCTGAACTATGTCAGCCTTGAAGAATTACATCGCCATGCGGTGTGAACCTGTAGCACCACTGACTACGGCAAGTCGGCTATACACTGCCATGATGTTTTTTTACCACGCCCCACCTGTTGATAACAGATGATTAGGGGCTGTTGACGCTTGAGCCACGGCCGCGACACTGGCAGTTTTTGAGGGGATACAAGGCGTGAATCGTGAGGCTTAGTCATTCTAAGCAAACGACTCGCAACGCAGTAGCCCCCAAAAACTGCCGTGTCCCTTCGGGTTGCTGGCAAAATACTG